>JAGLWO010000281.1 GCA_023133395.1 Candidatus Cloacimonadota bacterium
GAAGGTTCTGTTCAAGACAGTATATATTTCACAGCATCAGATCCTGAAATCGGTTGGAAAGGATTACGCTTTATTGATACATCTGCAAATTATCAAGACAGTTCCAAAGTAGTTTACTGCAAATTTGAAAACGGCAATGCAACAAGCGGAAGCAGTTCTGACAGACAAGGTGGCGCAATAGCTTGCTATCATTCGTCAGATGTATTGATAAACTACTGTTTATTCCAAAATAATACAGCCAATTACGGAGGAGCAATTGCAATTTACGATTCGGATATTATCTTGCAGAATTCTGTTGTAAAGAATAATTACGCCAACTACTATGCAGGCGGAATCCGAATAAACAATTCAGAAGTTATTTTAGAGAATGTGATATTAACAAATAATTCTGCGGGTAATAAAGGAGGAGGAATTTATATTTATGATTCCAATCCTACAATGTCAGGAGTAAGTATTTTTGAAAACAGTTCAAACAGTTATGGTGGCGGATTGTATTTGAATGCTTCTTATCCTGTTTTTGATAATGAAAACAGATGTAATATCTATCAGAATGATTCGGATGTTTTCGGAAAGGATATTTGTTCGGTCGGTGCAGTTATCGATGTTATAGTCGATACTTTTACAGTTCTAATTCCTGATAATTATTTTGCATATCCGATGAATAATTATACTTTTGATATTTTGAATTCAGCAATTGAACAGGTTGATCAGGATTTGTATGTCAGTCCGACCGGTTCAGATGAAAATAGTGGTTTAACAGCAGATGATCCGTTAAAAACGATTAACTTTGCTATGTACATGATGCTATCAAATGAAGAAAATCCACATACGATTCATCTTGCCGAAGGTGTATATTCTCTTTCCGATACAGGAGAGCATTTTCCGATTTATATGAAAAGATTTATCTCAATAGTCGGAGAAAATTCTGAAACTACTGTTCTTAATGGAGAAAACCTTACTCGACTCATTATCAGTGTTTTTCCAAATAATAATTTTTCTTTACAAGGAGTTACCATCACAAACGGTATCGCTGATTATGCAAATGGTGGTGGAATACGTTGTGTAAATTCAGACCTTACCATAACGGAAGTTGTTATAGAAAACAATCATGCTACCCATGGAGGTGGTATTTATTTTTACTGCGGCACACTTACCCTTTCGAATATTTCTGTTACGAATAATAGTGCGTCAAACAGAATTTCCGGCAGTGGCGGCGGAATTTATTGTAACGGAACTGTCAATTTCACTAATGTCCTGATTAATGAAAACTATGCATTTGGAAGCGGCGGTGGAATTTGGTGTACAGGTTCTAATGATGAGCAGTTTTTTTCAAATATCTCCGTCATAGGTAATACTGTAGATTGGTACGGTGGTGGTATTGCTTTCAATAATTGTGAACCTGAACTTAGTTCAATAACTGTTACAGAAAATTGTTCGCAATACGGTGGCGGAATATGTTTTGCAGATTCCGAACCGATATTTGACAGCGAAAACAGATGCAGTATTTATTCAAATACAACAAGTTCAAATTATTCCAAAGATATTTATTCAGATCAAAATTCCATAACCGTAACTGTAGATACTTTTACAGTATCTAATCCAACCGATTATTATGCAGCACCAATTTGCAATATTACTTTTGATATTTTACATTCATTTTCTGATACTCTGATCAACTCAGATTTTTATGTGTCGGTTACCGGAGATGATTCCAATACGGGAACTACTGCAAATGAGCCTTTAAAAACCATCGAATGTGCACTATCAAAAATATATGCAGATAGTTTGAACCAAAATACAATTTATCTTTCACCGGGAATATACGGTTCAGAAACAACCGGAGAAACATTTCCGATTTATTGGTCTAATTATGTGTCATTAGAAGGAAGTGCGGAAGAAGAGGTAATATTGGATGGAAATAATGAAATAGGTGGTTTGAATTTTTTTTACATAACTGATGCTGTGATAAAAAATATTACTATCAGAAACTTTAATGGTGGTTATGGTGGCGGGATTTACTGTTGTAATTTTTCCAATCCGAGTTTGGAAAATATTACATTAACAAATAATCATTCTGGTGGCGGAATTCGCTGTCGTTATTCTTCCAATCCGAGTCTCACAAATGTCACAATAAAAAATAATCATTCCAGTCGTGGTGGTGGGATTCACTGTAGTTATTCTTCTAATCCAAGTTTAAAGAATGTTACGATAACAAATAATAATGCTGATTATGATGGTGGCGGGATTTACTGTAGTTATTCTTCTAATCCGATTCTTACAAATGTTACAATAGCAGATAATTATGCTGATCGTAATGGTGGCGGGATTTACTGTCGTGATTCTTCAAACCCGAGTTTAATTAATTGTATCTCATGGAATAATTTACCGCAGGAAGTATATTTTTATGAATATAATAGCCCTAACGAAATTACAATTTCATATTCGGATATTGATGGTGGAGAAAATGGAATTGTTACAAATAATAACGGCACGGTAAATTGGTTGGAAGGCAACATTGATGAAGACCCATTATTTGCAGACACACTTTATCATTTAAGTTCTGCTTCTCCCTGTATCGATGCTGGAGATCCCGACCCAATCTATTATGACCCGGAAGACCCGGATAATCCCGGCTATGCTTTGTATCCGGCAATGGGCACAATAATAAATGATATGGGAGCTTATGGTGGTCCTAATGCTATCGGTTGGATTCCAGTACCTGTGAAAGATGATGTCATAATCCAACCAACATTGTGTAAACTTTATCAAAACTACCCCAACCCCTTTAATCCGAGCACTACGATTTCTTTTTCAACCACAGAGCTCACGGAGAACACGGAGATAATTATTTTTAATATTAAAGGTCAGAAGGTGAAAGGATTTCAAATTGTATCACCCTCTCCCGGTCATACCCTCTCAGTCACCTGGAACGGAAAAGATAGCAATAATAAACCTGTAAGCTCGGGTATTTATTTCTATAAATTAAAAGTTAATGATAAAACAATAGATACAAAGAAATGTCTGTTGTTGAAGTAATGTAACTCTAATCTCCAGTTTGAGTATAAACGATGGTATTGTAGGAGGTCTTTATGAAAAGAATAATAATTTTATTTTTTATATTGCTCATTATTACTTTTTCTGTTGCAGACACTCATATCCCTGCAGGGAATGTAAATGGAGTTTGGACAATTGATGGCAGTCCTTATATTATTGATGGAGAAATTTTTATTCAACAAAGTGATCAATTAACCATCGAACCTGGTGTACAGGTGCTCTTCTCCGATCATTATAAATTCAATATCTATGGAAAAATATTAGCAGAAGGAACTTCAACAGACAATATTATTTTTACTGCACAAAATACAGCAATAGGTTGGCATAGTTTAAGATTTTGGGATACAAGTTCAAATGGACAGGACAGCTCAAGAGTTGTTTATTGTGATTTAAGACTTGGAAAGGCAAATGGAGAGGGAAGTGAACAATATGGTGGAGCAATATATTGTAATAATTCATCTGATATTTTGATAAGTGATTGTTTAATTACAAAAAATTATGCGAAATCTCATGGTGGTGGAATTCACTGCTCAAGTTCCAGTCCGAGTCTAATAAATGTTACCATAACGGGGAATTATGTTATTGGTGAGTGGACTATTCATACGCATGGTGGAGGTATTTCCTGCATAAATTCCGATCCGTATTTAGAAAATGTTACTATCAATGATAATATTGCTCATTATGGTACTCGCGGGTATGGTGGCGGAATTTATTGTTCTGATTCCAATCCGATTCTCACAAATGTTACAATTAGCGGAAATACTGCTGAAGGTTATGAAGCGTTTGGTGGTGGTATTTACTTCACGGAGTCTAATCCGACTTTACTAAATGTTACTATAAGCGGAAATTATTGTGATTCATCTCATGGCATTGGCGGTGGGATTTATTGTAAGAATAATTCCGGACCAAGTTTAGAAAACGTAGTTATTAATGGGAACTATGCTAATTATGGTGGTGGAATTAACTGCTCTTCCGATTCCAATCCGACTTTAGAAAATGTTACTATAACCGGAAATCATGGATATGATGCAGGTGGAGGTATTTACTGTGGAGGTTCCAGTCCGAGTTTAGAAAACGTTACTATAACCGGAAATCATTCTAATCATCAAGGTGGCGGGATTTATCTTATTTCTAATTCCAATCCAATTTTAACAAATGTTACAATAAACAATAATACTGCTCCCGGTACTTATTGGTCTAATAATGGTGGAGGGATTTATTGCTCGAACTCTAATCCAACTTTAGTAAATGTAATTATAAGTGGAAATAGTGTTTCCTATGATAGTTCTAAAGGTGGTGGAATTTATTGCTCCGATAATTCCAACCTGAATATAGAAAATGTTTCCATAACGAATAATTCTGCTGCTGGACATGGAGGTGGGATTTACTGTTCGGAATCCAATTTAAATTTCAATCCGGAAAACAGATGTGATATTTATTCTAATCATATAACAAACAGTAGAGGTTATGGTCTGGATATTTTTGCTTATAATTGTGATATGATAGATGTAATTGTAGATACATTTACTGTGTTGACTCCAACCGATTATTACGCATCACCGATCGACAATTTTACTTTTGATATTCAAAATTGTATTTATCAGCAAATCAATTCCGACCTTTATGTGTCTCCGGATGGAAATAATTCAAATAGTGGAACAAGTCCTGATGATCCGTTAAGAACGATAATATATGCATTATCCGTGATATATGCAGACAGTTTAAATCAACATACAATTTTTCTATTGCCAGGAATATATAGTCCATCTACAAATGAAGAACAATTTCCATTACCTATGTTTGATTATGTTTCATTACAAGGTAACAGCCAGGAAGATACATTCTTAGATGCAGATAATTTAAGCGATATATTGAGATTTGATTTTGTGACTGAATCAAATATAAGGAATATTACAATAAGAAATGGTAATATAGGAATTTACTTTGATAATTCCAGTCCGAGTTTGGATAATATTACAATAACAGGTAATTCTTCTTCTGATGATGGCGGTGGGATTTATTGTTATGAATCCAGTCCGAGTTTGGTAAATGTTACAATAACAGGTAATTCTTCTTCTGATGATGGTGGTGGGATTTACTGCTATGATTCCAGTCCGAGTTTGGAGAATGTTACAATTACAGGTAACTCTTCTTCTGATGATGGTGGTGGGATTTGCTATAGAGGTTCCAGTCCGAGTTTGGAGAATGTTACAATTACAGGTAACTCTGCTTCTGATTATGGTGGTGGCATTTATTGTTCTCAGTCCAGCCCAAGTTTAGAGGATGTCACAATAACAGGTAATTCTGCTTCTGATTATGGTGGTGGCATTTATTGTTCTCATTCCAGCCCAAGTTTAGAAAATGTTACAATAGCAGGAAATTCTGCCTCTTTACAAGGAGGTGGAATTTACTGTAGTTATTCCAATCTGAGTTTCAATATTGAAAACAGATGTAATATTTACCTGAATAATTCTATAAATAGCAGAGGTTATGGTGCTGATATTTATACTTATGATTGCGAAGTTATAGATGTAATTGTGGATACCTTTACTGTATTAATTCCAACCGAGTATTATGCATCCCCGATCGACAATTTTACTTTTGATATTTTACATGCGATACAAGATACCCTGATAAATTCCGACCTTTATGTGTCTCCGGATGGAAATAATTCAAATAGTGGAACAAGTCCTGACGAACCATTAAGAACGATAATATATGCATTATCCGTGATATATGCAGACAGTTTAAATCAACATACGATTTATCTATTGCCAGGAATATATAGTCCATCTACAAATGAAGAACAATTTCCATTACCTATGTTTGATTATGTTTCATTACAAGGTAACAGCCAGGAAGATACATTCTTAGATGCAGATAATTTAAGCGGGATATTGAGATTTTATTTTGTGACTGAATCAAATATAAGGAATATTACTATAAGAAATGGTAATTCTTCTTATGGTGGCGGGATTTACTGTAGTAATTCCAATCCTATCTTAACAAATGTTACAATAAGCGATAATACTGCTACCGGTACTAATTGGAATAATATCGGCGGAGGTATTTATTGTTCTCATTCCAGCCCAAGTTTGGTAAATGTTACGATTACCGGTAATTCTGCGTCTTATGGCGGTGGAATTAGCTGTAGGAACGATTCTAATCCAAGTTTGGTAAATGTTACAATAACGGATAATTCTGTTAATGGCGGTGGTGGTGGAATTTACTGCGGATATTCCGATCCCAGTTTAGAGAATGTTACAATAACAGGAAATTCTGCTGATTATGGTGGTGGGATTTCATGCGGATGTTCCTATCCTAGTTTAGATAATGTTACAATAACAGGTAATTCTGCGGATGATGGTGGTGGGATTTACTGCTATTGGTCAGATCCGAGTCTGGAGAATGTAACGATGGTAAATAATTCGGCTTCTAATGACGGTGGTGGGATTTACTGCTATCGTTCCAATCCGAGTTTAGTAAATTGTATTTTATGGAATGATATTCCGGAAGAGGTTAATTTTTATGAATATGACTATTCTAATACAATAACAATAGCATATTCCGATATTGATGGTGGAGAAAATGGAATTGTTACAAATAATAACGGCACGGTAAATTGGTTGGAAGGCAACATTGATGAAGACCCATTATTTGCAGACCCACAAAATGGTGATTTCCATCTAACCTGGGCTAATTTCCCAATCCCGGATTCTACAATGTCTCCCTGTATAGACGCAGGTGACCCAAGTTCACCCCTTGACCCTGATGGAACCATTGCTGATATGGGAGCATATTATTATGATCAGGGAACTGGAATAGAGAATTACGAATTACAAATTTCTAATTTCAAATTAAATAACTACCCTAACCCGTTCAATACTGAAACTACTATTTCTTTCTTCACCGCAGAGGACGCAGAGAACGCAGAGCTTGTAATTTATAATATCAAAAGTCAGAAAGTGAAGACACTTGTTAATGAAGTTCTTCCGGCAGGAGAGCATTCTGTTGTGTGGGATGGAAAAGACCAAACAGGAAAACCTGTTTCCTCGGGAATTTATTTTTATAGATTGAAAGCAGGTGATAAAACAATAGGAACAAAGAAGTGTTTACTGTTGAAATAAACTTGGGAGGTGAGATGAAAAAATTTCTAATTTCTTTTTTTTTGATTTTACTAAATATATTATTTTTAAGCGCTCAGACAAATATACCAGGAGGAGATGTTTCTGGAATATGGACTCAAGAGAATTCACCCTATTTAATCGAAGGTGAAATAGTTATCCCTGATGGGGAAACATTAAATATCAATGCTGGAGTTTTAGTTGAATTTCAAGGTCATTATAAACTTAGAGTACAAGGCTGTCTAATTGCAATTGGAACAGAAGTAGAAAAAATTCATTTCACCATAAACGACACAACCGGTTTCAGTAATCCCTCTTCTGACGAAGGTTCCTGGCACAGTATTCGATTTGAGGAAACTCCCGCAGTAAATGATTCATCTTATATTATTCATTGTATAATTGAATATGGAAAAGCAAGAGGGAGTTCCAATAACGAGGATAGTCATGGCGGTGCAATTCATATCAGGAATTTTTCTAAGGTTAGGATTTCGCATTCTATTATACGTAATAACAGAGCTTATTATGGCGGTGGAATTTATTGCTGGGAAGCCAGTCCAATTATCTCATATAATACCATTTGTGACAATAGAGCAAAATCGGGTGGAGGTTTGAATAGTTTACAAAGTTCTCCTAAAATTCAAAGTAATATATTTTTAAGAAATCGCACAGAATGGAGTGCTGGTGCTATTCATTGGAATGGATACACCTGTTATCTTGAAATGATCTTAATTAATAACCTGATTGCGGAAAATGTAACCGAAGGAGTGGGAGGTGGAATAAGTTGTGGCCGCAGCCTGCAAAATGGGCAAATGATAAATAATACAATCTGCAATAATAGTGCTGAAGAGGGTGGAGGTATCCTATTTTATTACATAAACTGCGATCTAATAAACTGTATCCTTTATGGCAATACAGCTACAGAAAATGGGAATCAGGTTAATTTATATGATGACGGAAGTGATCCTAACTTTTATTATTGCAATGTTCAAGGTGGAACTGAAGATTTTGGTGGATATGGAAGTATAGAATATGAAGGAGAATATGAAAATAATATTGATTTAGCTCCTTGCTTCACAATGAACAATGATCATCCTTATTCACGATTAGCCGAATCTTATTGTATCAATAACGGCTGCCCGGATATCTCCGGATTGAATTTGCCGGATACTGATTTAGCCGGGAATCCCCGAATCTATGAAGGTGATATTCAACGCATAGATATCGGTGCTTATGAATTTCAGGGCGAACCTTCTTTTGTTTCTTTTTTATACTTTTCTCCTGAGCCCGGATATTTTCTTTTACCTCAAGATGTAGAAATAACCTGTGAAACACCAGATGTTACGATTTATTACACTTTAGATGGCTCCGAACCATATCAGAATTCACTATTATACACAGCTCCCATCCGTATTTCAGAAGTTACAACAGTTCTCGCCAGAGCTTATAGAAATGACCTTACCCCCAGCTTTATAGAAGGAGGCACTTACTACATCGGGTATAATTATTTTCATGGTGAGATCAGCGGGACATGGAGTAGTGAATATTCTCCATATTACATTATCGAAGAGGTAATAATTCCCAATAATGAAACTCTAATAATTGAACCCGGAGTAGAAGTCATTTTTATGGGACATTATCGGTTCAATGTACAGGGAAGGCTGCTGGCTGAAGGTTCTGAAAATAATATGATCACTTTCACTATAAATGATAACACCGGCTTTAATAATATCAATATCAGCGATGGGGGCTGGCATGGGATCCGCTTCGATAATACACCTGTTATTAATGATTCTTCCCGAATCGTTTACTGCAATATCAAATATGGAAAAGGAGTAGGTGAAGATTTCTATGACAGTAGGGGAGGTGGGATTATTCTGATAAATTATTCCAAAGTTCTCATATCTTACTGCCTTATCAAATCCAACAAAGCTTATTGGAGTGGAGCAGGAATATGTTGTTACAACTCCAGTCCGTTAATTTGCTATAATACTATCAGGGAAAATGAATCTATCAGCGGCAGCGGAATATATACCCGTGAGGATGCATCTCCTCGGATTTATGAAAATGTTATCACGTATAATACTACCAGACCCGTTGGTTCAGGAGCAGGAATTTGTACTTTAGGCGGTAATGCAATTATTACCGGAAATGTAATCACTCATAACTCAACTTCGGGCGGTGGTTATTCCGGAGGAGCGGGAGGAATATCCTGCGGGCATGGAGCTAGTCCATATATTGTTAATAACACAATCGAAAATAATACAGGTGGATTTGGTGGTGGTATTGATGTTTCCGGTAACAGTAATTATAACGGAAATCCGATCATATTTAACAACATGATCAGAAATAACTATGGTAGTAATGCCGGAGGATTATACTGTACTGAATCCGGTATGGTGCTGGTAAACAATCAGATCACTAATAACCATTCCTACTATGGTGGAGGAATAGGTATTTTTAATGATGCCAGTCCATTAATAATAAATAATACGATTTCATATAACACTGCTACTAATGGTGGAGGTCTTTTCATTTCCTCAAGTTGCTCTCCCATTATTATAAACACAATTTTATGGGACAATTCCGGTAATCAGATTTATCTTCACGACACAGATGACAGTGAAGCTGATCCCGATTTTTATTATTGTGATATCCAGGGAGGAATTGAAGATTTTGGGCTATATGCAAATACGGTTTATGTAGGAAACTATCTAAATAATATCGATGCTGATCCCTGTTTTATGGGCTCCGGTTTGTATCCTTTTAGCCTTAATTTTAACTCTCCCTGTATAAATTTATCTCGTCCGGATACCTCAGGATTATATCTACCAGAATATGATATGGCAGCAAATCCCCGCATCTATGAAGGTGAAATCACCAAGCTTGATATGGGAGCCTTCGAATATCAAGGTGAATCCGTTTATACCACAATGCCCAAATTCTCTCTTGAGCCGGGAATCTATGAAACCAGCCAAATAGTTGAACTCATCTGCCTGAATCCTGAAGCAGATATCTATTATACTCTAGATGGAAGTGAACCTGATCAGAGTTCTTTATTTTACACCATACCTTTAACTATTTCTACAAATACTTTTATCAAAGCCAAAGCATTTAATACCGGTCTGCAACCGAGTATGACCTTAACAGGTAATTTTTTCATCGGGACCCTTTCCGGCAATTTATCCGGAACGTTGACTTCAACAAATTCACCGTATAATATAATTGCCAATATTCAAATAACTGCTGGTGATACTTTATGTATTGAGCCCGGTGTTGAATTGCTCTTTCATGGTCATTACAAGTTCACTGTTGGTGAAAATGCCACGCTTCTTGCTCTGGGAACAGTATCAGAGTATATCACCTTTAAAGGAGTAAGCAACTATAAATGGCGTCATCTGCGAATCAACGAAAGTGGAGACGATGATATTGTGGACTATTGTATCTTTACTGATGGAAAAGCTGATAACGATGAATATCTTGGAGATAATGGAGGTGCAATTTGCGTTTATAATTGTTCACCCACGATCTCCAATTGCATTTTCTATAATAATTCTGCTGAATCAACAGGTGGTGCAATATACTTGAGATTTTCAGATGCAAAACTTATAAGGAATCTAATTTACGCTAACGAAGCTGTCTATGGTGGTGGGATCTACTGCTTCCAATCCAGTCCTTTGATCATAAGCAATACAATATGCCATAATGTAGCGGAAGAAGATGGCGGCGGATTAGGTGTTGGCTATAATTCAAATCCCATTCAAATTAATGTAATTCT
>JAGLWO010000282.1 GCA_023133395.1 Candidatus Cloacimonadota bacterium
CGTAAATACAATAAGAAATTTGAAAAAAAGATAAAAAGTATTTCGATAAATGCACTTAATTATTTGCTTTCCTGTGAATGGCTAGGAAATATCAGAGAGCTGGAAAATGAGATCGAAAGAGCTGTCCTTCTTTCAAAAGAAGTTATTTTGAGTATTGAATTATTTGCTCAGGTTATTGAAAAAAAAGAAACATTGATACTTGAAAAACTACCTCAAGAATGGAAAAAATATCAATCTTATAAAAGTGAAATTAATGATAAACTCGATGCAAATTATGTGCAAGGACTTATGGCTGTGGCTAACGAAAATGTGCAAAATGCGAGCAAAATAGGTGGTTTGGAAAGAGCACAGATCTATAGACTTCTGAAGAAAAAATTGAAAGAACCTAAAATTTAGTAACAGAATAAGATTACCTTGCGGATGGTCTTGACCTCCGCAATGGTTTCAATGTTGAAACATCAACGTTTCGTTTGCAACAAAAAATTAAATAATCTTCTAAACCCTTATCATAAAACAAGAGAATAATATTATCAGCAAATTTCAAGTTAAAAGTGAAACAATATTGTTTCAAATCCCACAATTTTCTTCAATTTGAACTCTCCATAAAAAGAGTATAAAAAAAATTGTTTAACTGTCTAACTAACTGATATTGAGTGTGTTAGATTATCCCGCTTTTAGAAAATATTCTCATTTTATCCGATTGGCACACCACTTGCTAATATAATTTCCAAAAGATATTGGAGGAAAATAATAATGAACTGTAGTTTGCCTGAAAGTCTCGATGAAAAAGTTACGATACCTTGCATTTCAAAAAATGAGAACAAACTGACCAAAGTGATAATTTATAATTCGAATATGGATGAGATCAGATTGGTTGTAGATGAATTTATGAAAGCAGGTGAACATTTAATTAAGTGGGACAAAAGAGATGAATCAGGTAATTTGGTTCCCAATGGTTTTTATTACTTAAAAATCATAAATGGAAATTATAATTCAAAACCTCGGCTTATAATTATTTAAAAAAGGTAAAAAAAAGTTTATAGAAAAATTTCAACTTTTTCAAAAAAAATGGAGGAAAAAATGAAAAAGACAAAAAGAGTGTTAGTGGTTTTAGGATTTCTGTTTTTATGCAGTTTTGCATTTGCAGAAATCATCAATGTCCCGGCAGATCAACCGACAATTCAACAAGGCATTAATGTTGCAGTGAATAGTGATACGGTTCTTGTGCAGCCCGGAACCTATATAGAGAACATTAATTACAATGGAAAGAGCATTGTATTAGGTTCATTATTCTTAACGATCGGCAATCCTGCCTATATTGCTGAAACAGTTATTGACGGCAACAACATAGCAAGTGTTGTAATCATAGAAAATGCAACAGGAACAACTGCAGTTCTGTGCGGATTTACGATTACGAACGGTTATTGTTATTTTGGGGGAGGAGGTGTTTCTTGTATGAATAACTCCTCTATAACTTTAAAAAATTTAATAGTTTCAAACAACTTAACAGATACAGTTGGTGGTGGAATTTATTTATCTGAAATTTCCAATGCAACAATAGAGGATGTTGTTGCTATCGAGAATGCATGTGGTATGAATGGCGGTGGAATTATGATATCACAATCTGAAGCATTTCTGACAAATGTTAAAGCGTTAGATAACTATTCCAATTTTTCAGGAGGTGGTATTCATTGTCAGGGTGGAACTATTGTTATAGAAAATTCACAAATGTCAGGTAATGCTTCCGCATGGTCAGGCGGAGGCGGGGAATTCACCGATACTGATTTTTTGAATATGAATAATATAATGGTATCTGATAATTATGCTGAAGGTTCCGGTGGAGGATTAGTGTTTTTTGGGAATGATGGAATTGTTAAATTAAGTAATTCAGTAATCATAGGCAATTCCGGTAGTTTTGGTAGTTGGGGTAGTCTTGGAGCCGGTATTTTGGTTGGGACTTGTACTGCGGAATTCACAAATGTTACATTTAGCGATAATTTCTGCGAAATGGCAGGTGCGTGTTGTTGGGTATCGTTTGGAACTATTGTAACTTTTGTAGATTGTATTATGTGGAATAATAGTCCCGATGAAATTGGAATAAATGACAGCCCAACTAATCCAACCGTAATTACAATATCATATTGTGATATTCAAGGCGGGCAAGCAGGAATTGAAGTCCCTGCTTCTGTAACTTTTAATTGGATGGAAGGTAACATCGATGAAGATCCCTTGTTTGCTTTTACTGGTGAGCATCTGTATTCATTACTTGAAGATTCTCCCTGTATAAATGCCGGCATACCGGATACAACAGGGCTTAATCTTCCTGAATATGATTTTGCCGGAAATTCGCGTGTTCTGAATGGAAGGATTGATATGGGAGCTTATGAAATCACAACATCAATCTCCACGGATTTTATAGCTTCATACACGGAAGGACCAGCTCCCTTTACTGTCGAATTTACAGATCTGACCACAGGTTATCCAACCGAATGGGAATGGGATTTTGACAGCGATGGTGTAATCGATTCATATGATCAGAATCCAGAATGGACATTTGAAGAACAGGGATATTATACTGTTACATTAACTTCATCTAACGAGTATAATGAAGATACAGAAATTAAAGAGAATTACATTCATGTAACTGAAGGGGTTTCTTCAGATGAAGATATTATGCCGATAGCATCACAACTAATTGGAAACTATCCGAATCCTTTTAATCCCATAACTACAATTTCTTTTATAACCACTGCAAACACTGTGAATACTAAGATCGTGATCTACAACATAAAGGGTCAGAAAGTTAAAACACTGGCAAATAATAGATTTAATGTAGGTACACATCAGGTTGTATGGGATGGCAAGGATGAGAATGGAAAATCTGTTACTTCCGGCATTTATTTTTACAAAATGAATTCTGGAAAATTTACAAGCACTAAGAAAATGATCCTGATGAAATAAGGGAATTTAGCCTGAC
>JAGLWO010000283.1 GCA_023133395.1 Candidatus Cloacimonadota bacterium
GATACAAATGTAGAAAAAGATGTCTATGATATGTTAAAAGAACTGAATGAAACTAAAACAATAATCTTGATTTCTCACGATATTGGCTTTGTATCAACTTATGTGAATAAAGTAACCTGTTTGAATATCTGTTCGTGTACACATAAACTGGATGAAATTCATGGTTCAATTGTCGATATATATAATAGATCTCTCAAGTTTCTCCATCATAAATGTAATTTATAGGAAATTGAAATGAGTGGATTCTTTGATGCATTACTTCATCATTCGTTTTTACAGAATGCCCTATTTGCCGGGATTTTAGCCAGTATTGTGTGTGGTGTAATGGGAACTTTCGTTGTAATTAAACGCATTACTTTTATAAGTGGAGGAATAGCACATGCTGTTTTGGGTGGTGTTGGGATTGCTTATTTCTTACATATCGAACCGCTTATCGGAGCATTTACCTTTGCTGTTATGGCCGCAATAATTATCGGGTTAGTTAAGCTAAAGGCAGGACAACAAGAGGATACGGTTATCAGTGCTCTCTGGGCTATTGGAATGGCTCTGGGAGTGATTTTTATGTATCTTACTCCCGGATATAGTGTGGATCTTCTATCCTATCTTTTTGGTAATATCCTGATGGTTACAAAATCGGATTTACTGATTTTAGTTATTCTAAATGTTACAATTCTTAGTGTGGTTTTTGTTTTGTATCGTCAGTTTATTTCGATTTCTTTTGATGAAGAATATTCCAGACTGCGTGGATTAAATGTAAATGTTCTCTATATCTTTCTTCTAATTTTGATAGCTTTAACGATTGTTGTTTTAATTCAGATTGTTGGTTTGATACTTGTAATAGCACTTTTAACTCTACCTGCAGCAATAGCCGGTCTTTTTACTCGTACTCCGGCTTCAATGATGGTTGTAGCAGTTATTCTGGGAATGCTTTTTACAGGTGGAGGTATGATCCTTTCTTATGAGCCTAATCTGCCAGTGGGAGCTTCTATAATTATCTTAAGTGGTATTGTTTACCTTGTTGCTCTTAATCTAAAAAAGATAATTTCGAAGAAATAAGAAAATTCGTAAAATATCTGTGAAAATAAATGTCACGCAAAGCTACTCATTGATTATATGATAAGAAATAATATCGAATATTATGCAATGCGACCGAATAAAAGATCAGGAAAAAAATTCGATCAAAAACGATTTTAATATTTTATGGCTATACAAAACGAAGTTCTGAACACTCGAGGGACGCTGCGATGCTTATAGTAGGAAGATAATTGAATACTACTTTTTTTCTTTTATTATATCATTAATTTTGTTAAGACTATCTAGTTCTGCTTTAATAGTTGATATCGAGTCATTAAGATTCATGATTTTAAATATCATTGTTTTTATTTTTGTAGTCTTTGATTGATTTACTTTTTCTAAAGAATCTACTTTCTGGTTTAATATTTCAATTTGCATATGATTTTTTGAGGAAATTGTTTTTTCATTTTGTACAGAACTATCTATATTTTCCAATTTCTCAACTATCTTAGAAACATTAATATTATTCTGTTTTCTTGATTCTACTGAATTATAAATTGAGAATCCAATAATTACTGATGTCAGGATTATAATTCCAATTGATATTAAAATATTAGTTTTAGAATGTCTTGAGGACTTATCACTTGAATCTTTTATCTCAGTAGCTATAGAAGTTTGGGTTTTATTAGATATCCGCATATACTCTATTAATTCTTGCAATTCTTGTTGAATTTCTCTAAAGGGTTTTAATCTATTTTCCTCAACTGATACTGCAAGTGAAGCATAATCAAAATTTTTATAAGGTTCATGTATATCGGGGGGTTTCAATTGTGTCTCATGCATATCTTTAAATGAATCAGAAAGCTGTTTACCAAGTGAAAATGTTGATTTGATTTGATTTTGGATTTCTTTTGAGAAGGGAGATATATCACCTAAGCTACTAAAAGCATTCTTGAATTGCTCTTTATATTTATCAGAAAGTTGTTTACCAAGTGAAAATGTTGATTTGATCTGATTTTGGATTTCTTTTGAGAAGGGAGATATATCACCTAAGTTTCTAAAAATTTTATTGAATTGCTCTTTCATTTCATTATATTCAATACAGATTAATCTGAAAAGGTATTCGACTTTATCTTCATTCTCATTGATTTGGTGAATAATCTTGCCATATGTAATATTTGTTGATTGCTTCCCTTCTTCATTTGTTGTAGTTGAAGTAATTTTTTCTTTATACAAATGATCATTATTTTCTAAATATAATTCTGCAATTTTGTTTAAAGATTCTTTTGAAAGTTTACTAATATCTTCGTTAGTTAGGTTTGGATCATGAGGTTTCGATTTGTCATCAAGAATATTTTCTGATTTATGGCAGATATATTTTACCATTATCAAAAAGTATTCATATGCTTTTACCTCTGTGATATTCTTTTTTATTTCTTTTTCAATTTCTCTATGGTCGTGTAAACAAGTATAATAAACAGCTAATCTACCTATTTCTGTATCAATATAACCATATGGCTCGTTTTTAAAAGCTGGTTTCATTTTAATTCCTCTAGATTGATTGATTATCTTTCACTCTTACTTAAACACCCTAAACTGCAAAGCTATCTCATCCAAAATCCTTAATGTTTCCAGTTCGTATTCGTCAAGAATTATTAAATCTTTCTAATCAAAATGTTTCCTGGTAAAGGCAAATCCTGAACCTGTTTTAAGGTATTTTTCAAATTTTAAAGCTTTAGATTTATCTGGAAATGCAGCAAAAAAATGCAATTTCCATGGAATGAATTTGATAGTATGTTTGCATTTACCATTATTGTGAGCAATTAATCTCTGTTTTATATTTGATGTATAACCAATGTATCTTTGATTTGGATGAGAAATGCTTCTAATAATGTATGTATAAAACAAAGAAGTCCTCCTTCGCTGAAGCTTCGTAGGACACCATTCTTCGCAAATTTGTTTTCCGTCAAACTTCTCTTTATTGTCAGGCTTGCCATTCGAAGCTCACGAGTTTTACGAGTGAGCGAAGAATGGTGGAGGTGGCGGGAATCGAACCCGCGTCCAGAAATAAGGCAAAAGCCGAATCTACATGCTTAGCTGTTTTTAAGTCTCGCTATCATGAAGGAAAAACAGTCAAACCAGACAGTCAAGCCAGCCTAAAAGTTTTCGGACGATATTATAGGTATCTACCATCTATAGCTGTTATTTATGTCGTTCATCTGAATGCTCTAACAGCGAAACAAACAGGAACGTAGCTGAATTTATGCAGCTAATGCAAAGTTATAATTTGCGTTTAGATTTAGTTATCACCATGTTTAACGAGCAGGTAATCTCCTCGGCATGCATCAGCAATCCCCTTCATCCCTGTCGAAACCAAATCACCCCCATATGTTTATATAA
>JAGLWO010000284.1 GCA_023133395.1 Candidatus Cloacimonadota bacterium
AAGAAAATAATTATACCCAATCTGGTAATAAGCAGAGGGAATGAAAATATGAGATGAATTGTCTGCAATGAATCTCTGAAGCATCTCAATGGATTTTTGTTTATCTTCTTCCATTTTTGCCAGGTAGAAAAAGCTATTAGAGCAAATTTCTTCGTTAGTTGATTTGGTCAGTTTATTCAGGATTTTTTTCGCATCGTTTATTTTATCAATTTCATAAAAACATAACGCTCTATAGTACTGTGCCTTTTCGGATGTTAATTTCTTTAGTTTCTTTAAAGAATTAGAAAAATCATTTACATTGTAATATGCTATTGCCAAAAGGAGTGAATAATCATCATAATATTGCGATCTTTTAGTTATCCGCTCAAATCCAATATCAAGTATCTTATTATAATTGCCATTCCGAAGATTAAAAGTATGATAAATAATAAGAGCTCTATTTTGTTGCTCACTCTTTTCTTTTTGTATTATTTGATTTATCAAATTATCTATTTGTTTTTCCTCTTCCTGAACAATATATACTTCCAGTATTGCTACATCAATACTAATATCATAGTATATTCCTTTTGCTTTCTCTAAGTTCTTAAGCGCTTTTTTATATAATTTATTTTGAAAATGAATACGACCTAAAAAATAATTAGCCTTCCAATTCAGTTTATGTTTGGGAAAATTAGAAATAAAATTATTTAATGAAGATTCAGCTTTATTGTATTTATCCAGAAAGAAATAACATTGTCCCAGCCCTAAGATTATTTCTGCTCTAATAGCTGGATTATCATCAGTTTGATATAGCTCCTCAAAAATCTTCAAAGCTTTATTTATGTTTTTTTCAAATAAATGGATATTTGCCAGAAGGAATTTTGCATCAGAGATCAGTTCACTTTTAGGGTAATTATTAATGAAATTCTGAAGTTCAACCTTAGCCAATTTATAGTTTTTATCGGAATATAAACCAACTGCAAATTGTAGATCATCAAACTGGGAAGCAAATAAACTGGATATTAATATACAAAAAAGAATAACTAAAATATGCTTTTTCATTTATTCCTCATAATTTTATTCTGAATCATTTCTTCATAACTTCCGGAATTACATTTTTCAATTCAAATACATTTTGGGGCTCAATACATTTATAATCCTCTGTTCTGACTTTTTCACCAAGGTAGATCAGATTTACACCAAGTTTGGCAAATATACCTACAAGTGCAAGGTTATCTGACAGAAAAAGATCACTTTCTTTGGCTAATGAATACATTTCATATAAATTTTCTATTTCAAAATTAATAATATTTATGAAATTCTTTTTATTTATTTTTCTACCTGTAAGATAAATATTAGCAAAAAAATTCTGTTTAAGTGCAGCAATAAGATTTTCATTTCGTTTTCCTGAACCAGGTTGATTAATGTCCAACACAAAGTTATGAAACCTGTTCTGTATAAAACGATGCTTTGTAATATTCGATTCAGAAGGTGATAATTCGATTTTAATATCTGCCTTATTCAGCGGGAAGTTAAAGAACCCAGCAAAATTTTCAAACAAAGTAACTGGATCGTCAGGAGTTGGTACAAATTGTATATTTGAAGGATTATTTATATCAATTATCGTTGAGTTCTTACACTGTTTTAAAAGCTTCGATATATGCTTTTCTTTGCTGAAATTGAAAATTATGGATTCAGGAAATGGATTCAGGTTACTACTCAAGTTAAGATATTTCATATTTTCAAAGAGTGTGATTCTCTTGAAAAAAGTATATGAAAAAGCAGGTATTATACATACAAATTCTTTGAAAAGTTTCGTCCAATTTATAATAAAAGAAAGAACATCAAATGTATGGGCTGGATTTTCTGAAAAGAATATGACCAATCTTTTTCTATCAGTCATCACTCGTGTAAAATTCTGTTGCTGATAAGGTTTTGTTCCTCTTATTTTGCTGATTATTTTTTTCATTTATTTTAAATATGGTATAGCAATAAATACCGTTGTACCTTCGTTTTCTTTACTGTTTATCCATATTTTACCATTATGGAGTTCTGTGATCAACTTAGCTGTAGAGAGACCAAGACCCAATCCGCTGGATTTGAATTCTACCAATCCGGAACTATGTGAGATAATATCACCTAATTCATAGAACTTCTGAAAAATTCTTTGTAACTCATATTCTGGAATGCCAATACCATTATCCTGAACATAAATGACCAAGCTCTCTTTTCCGTCTATTTCTTCCTGTTGAAACGTAGATTTACGAGCTCCAATTATGATTGTACCAAAATCTTTGGTAAATCGAATAGCATTTAAAATAATATTAAAAACAAGTAAATAAAAAGCATTCCAGTTTACCTGAACATTCTTTAACCTGTCTTCAACCTCAATTTTCACTATCATATGCCTATCTGCAGAGATTTTTTCCGCTTCATCCCTTAATGAAGTTAGAAGACTTTTTATATTTACAAAATCTTTATCGAGTTCCTTAAGCATTTGATACTTAT
The DNA here is from genome assembly GCA_023133395.1 of Candidatus Cloacimonadota bacterium. Classification (GTDB taxonomy): domain Bacteria; phylum Cloacimonadota; class Cloacimonadia; order Cloacimonadales; family TCS61; genus JACNIV01. The sequence continues at coordinate 2,488 of JAGLWO010000284.1, forward strand.
TGAAATTAAGAATGTCGTTAATAGTTAAATAAAGCTTATCAACACTATTGTTGATAGTTGAAATGACTTCTTTTTCTTTTTTAGGAAATTTGATTTTTTTTATCCTGTTAACATAACCCTGTAAAGTAACAAGTGGAGTTTTCAATTCGTGAGAGACGATATTTATAAAATCTTTTTTAAGATCATCTAAAGAAGCAATTTCTCTGCTTTTCTGGATTAATGTTTCATACTGTTGTGCATTTTTTAAAGCCGAGGAAATCTGGGTAAGAAGAAGTTTCATAAAATCTGGATTGATTATCATACTATTCTCAGGAGCATTGTAATTATCCAGATATAGAAAACCATAAATCTCATTTTCAACAATTAATGGCGCACAGTATATTATCAAAGATTCACTTTTGAAATCAATATAACCTTCAAATACTTTTTCTTCAACAGCATTCGCATAAAAAACGGGTTGTTTTGTCCTTTGCACTTCACTGAGAACACTTTTACTGATATAAGCATAACTTTTCAAAAGGTGTTTCGAATCGTCCATTGCCACTTTGTAAAGGTAATTTTCAAATCTATCTTTTCTAATAAGAAATCCACGACTTCCGTCTGTAAAATCGAGAGTAAATGCAACTATTTCCTGTTCCAATTTTTCAACATTCAGAATGGTAAAGAATTTCCTGGTTATTTCAATAAGTTTGGTCATTAATTCCATATCCTTATTCAAGCCAGCAAACTCATTAATTCTCATTAAAATCGAGGTTAGATGTAATCTCAGTATTTCCATTATAGCTTTCTCAGAATCCTGAAAAGCTAATTCCCCATTATCCGCCATAATAAGACATCCAACTTCAGCAGTTTTAATCTTTAAAGGAATAAATAGTGTATGATTCTTATCAATTCTTTTTGAAATTATTTTATTTTTCTCTAAACAGGATTTCATATTTCCTACGATTTTCCCCGAGTATAGATAATCAGGCTCAACATTTGCATTTAAAAAAGGTACTTTACATGACTCCATATCTTCTTTTAAAACAATTGCATAATAATATGGAGAAAGCAACTTCTGAACGGTTTTATCTATAAAGAATTTCATTCTATCGATCTCTTTCAATTTAAGGATATCATATATCTCCTCTTGCCATCGCTCGGAATCAAGATTCAAACGAGATTCTATCTTAACTGTTTTCAAACCTGTGTAGTTCTTAAGATAATACTGTCTTTTCCTTAAATACAGCTCTTTATCATTCTCAGGAAGTTCTGAGGTTGATTCTAATA
>JAGLWO010000285.1 GCA_023133395.1 Candidatus Cloacimonadota bacterium
AGAATTATGCCATCCTGCTCAATTTCAAAGAGAACTTTCACATCATCAGCACTCGACCCAATCAGAAACTTTGCTTTTTCCCCGGGCTCAACATAATCTTTAATCATAGAGAACCAGTTGAACATTTTGTAGGGCAGCCTTTTTCCCTTTTCGGAATACAATGTGAAATATCTTATCTCTTTTACTTCTTTTCCATACTTATCTTTGGAAAACAGCTCGACCAGGTAAACTCCCTGTTCCCATTTTTTCAGGTTTTTCAAATTCAGGTTCTTATCTTTATCTGTATCGAACTTTGATTCAAAGACGGTTTTTTCTTTTTCCCAGTTGTAGAAATTATTTTCATCTTTAAAAACATCGTGCGGGAACCAGTAATAATACATATCTTTATCAACCAGGAACTTATCTGCTTTCTGCCACAATTTCTGACGGAATATCCTGTCAGGAGATTTTAATTTATAGATAAATACATCACCCTTTGCAGGTTCAAATTCTCCGTTCAGGTTTTGTGAATTGATAATGCAAGTATAGGAATCTTCATCTTTGTTTATTTTGTCAGCGATCTGCAGGTTCAAACGTAATGCTGTATATCCCACGTAAACATATTGCTGGGCACTGCGTGTCTCTCCGTTGATATCTGTAACATCAACAAAAATCTGATAAGTAAAAGTGGGATCATCTTTTTCGGGAATTTTTAAGTCGGGAATTGCTTTGAACTCTATCTCGAATTTTCCATTTTCATCGGTTTTTGCTTTTCCGTTTGTAATCTCAACCTGAGAAGAGTAATATGGATAAACTCTCCAATAATACCACCAGTAGGGGAAGGTAACTGTTCTCACAACCCGGTAAGTTAGGTCGGCATTATCGATGTTGAATCCTGCATATGCTTTTGCAGAACCTTTCACAGTAACGATTTCATTGACTTTAAAACTTTCTTTTACAGGGTCAATCTTGACTTCAAATTTAGGACGTTTGTATTCTTCTACCGAAATACTGATATTTCCATAATTATTTGTAATCTGGAAATACCCGGTAAGGACACCTTGTGGGATGGTGAAAGTACCACTGAATGTACCATAATCATTGGTGGTCAGAATAAGTTCGGAGACTTTCTGATGGTTCACATCGAAAAGAGTTACAGTGTTTCTGAAATTAGTTTTTACTTCATTTTCCTGATTCTTTTCATTGGTCTCGATTACAATTCCTTTGAAATAGACAGTCTGCCCGGGACGGTAAATTGCCCTGTCTGTGAAGAAAAAAGTCTTGATTATCTTTTCTTTCTCATACTTGTAATAGTAGTCATAAAAGGAGTCGTCAGTAAATAGCCTATCATTTTTATAAATAAATTCAATATAATATGAAGAATTATTTTTCGATTTTAAAGGGATGGGAATACTGAAATGCCCTTCTTCATCCGTGATAAATTGCCGGGGGTGTTTTACTCTTTCATATTTCCGTTTTTTATAGTTGTATTCTCTGAACCATATGTTCGCTTTCACACCGGATAAAGGCTTTCCTGTTTCTCTGTGAAGCACGTAAAAATCTTTTCTTTCGTTTTTCACGTCTCTCTGGACAAAGCTGATATTTGAAATTGTGAGGAAAGAATAAGCTACACCATTTTTATCAAAGCTAAAATTCTTATTATTGCTTACCAGAATCACATAGCTACCCAGATTCAGTTCGGGAATTTTTATTTCTACTGAGTGTGATTGGAAATCACCACCATCAGGAATATTGATAACCCATTCTTTTACAGGTTGCTGTTTTATGAAATATTTCGCTCTTTTCTCATAATCATAATTATATAGTAATTCTTCTTTATCTTCAATTGTGAACTTAACGACCCTGAAATAAAA
>JAGLWO010000286.1 GCA_023133395.1 Candidatus Cloacimonadota bacterium
CACTTATGGTAACATTTACCAGACTAGGACTGGAATTAGAAGAACAGTAAATCCCACCACCAGAATAAAAAGCACTATTTCCACTTATGGTAACATTTACCAGACTAGGACTGGAATTATTATAACAGTAAATCCCACCACCATTGCCATGATCATTAGCACTATTTCCACTTATGGTAACATTTACCAGACTCGGACTGGACTCATAACAGGAAATCCCACCACCAGAACCTACACGGCCATTACCATTTGTAATTGTTAGATGTGTTACTGAAAAATTATTGTTATTTCTACAATACAAGATACTTCTTAAATCATTTCCATCTAATATTGTCAATGACTCCTCTTCTCCTATTATTGAGACATAACTTTTACAGTTTAATGGAAAATGCTCTCCGGTTTGAAAAGGTGAATAAGTCCCATTTGCTAAATATATTGTGTGCGGATTTGTGCTGTCTGATATTATCTTTGCAAGTGCATAACAGATTGTTTGCAAAGGCTCAGCAGGACTTAAACCACTATTATCATTTGAACCTGAAGGATTTACATATAAGTCATGATTAACCTGTTCTATTTTTGCATTTTGAATATCAAAAGTAAAATTATCTACAGGATAAGCAAAATAATCATCCGGCTGTAATACACTGAAAGTATCCACAATTACATTTATAGTGGGACAGTCATAAACATATAAATCATTTCCGCAACCTGCATAATTCAGGAAAATATTACAAAAATTTACAGAGTCAAAACTCAGATTGGAATTATCCTCACAGGAAATCCCACCACCCTCTCCAGCAGCACTATTTTCTGTTATAGTAACATTTTCCAGACTCGGGCTTGAATAATACCAACAGTAAATCCCACCACCCTCTCCAGCAGCACTATTTTCTGTTATAGTAACATTTTCCAGACTCGGGCTTGAACTATACCGACAGGAAATACCACCGCCATATTCAGCTGAATTATTCGTTATCGTTACATAATACAAATTAGGAGAGGAATTATCGCAGAAAATACCGCCACCAAAATAACCCCCATATGCATAACCATTTGTTATTGTAAAACCTGTTAAAACTGCAGTTGAATCTTCTCCGCTTTCAAAAGTTACAACACTACCTAAACTATCACCATCAATAATGGTTTGTGAAATATAGGTTGTATCCTGTGTTGTTAAGAATAGCGAAGCTACGGTAATCAGTTTTCCATTGTAGTTAATATTTTCGAAATAAGTTCCTGGTTGCACAAGCACTGTATCTGCATTAACAGAAACATCAATTCCTGCCTGGATTGTTGGTTGGTCTGCAGGAACATTGATGATGGTTGAGTATAAACAAGTAGTTACTAACAATACAAAAATCAAGATAAGTTTTTTCATTTCAAACCTCCTTTTTTGAGTAGTAAAAACTTAAGCGATTTAAAGAAGTGCGAGATATTTTTAAAGTTCAGAAGTGTTTAAAAATTTAAATATTTAACACTTCTTTATCCACATCTCCGAAAAAAGGATATGTGCTTTTATGTGTCAAACATTTTATGTGTTCAAGATTGCCTATATAAAAAATGCTCCGAAAACTCGGAGCGCTACACTTCTGGTTCTATCCGGCATAAACCGGATGAACCTAAATATTTTGGTTCAGATTACACCGTGTCCGGCTTTGACGGAACTCTGAACCAGCATAATATATGATTATTTCAAAAGAATCATCTTCCTAACTTTCTTAAAATCACCTGCTTTCCCCGATGAATCGGGATGCAAGCACATTTTGTAGAAATAAATTCCCGAACTGACACGTTTACCATTGGAATCTTTGCCATCCCAGATTATAGAATATTCTCCTGCTGGTATTGTTTCATTAACCAGTGTTTTCACCTTCTGTCCCTTGATGTTGTAGATTGTAAGCTCTACTTTTCCTTCTTCTCCAATAGAATAGCGTATGACTGTTTCCGGATTAAATGGATTTGGGTAGTTGGTTAAACTGATTTTTTTAACAATAATATTCTCTGTTGATGTCCACAGATTATTGGTAATTTCAATTTGACCTTCCAGCAAGCCAATTTGACTTGGTGCGAATGAGTATAAATAATTACCTGTTGCAAGATCGTTCCAGCTATTTCCATCAATATTAATTGTAGTATGATAATTTTCTGGTAATTCATTAAGATCAAAGTTCAGTGTAATTGCGTCTAACTGGTTAATTTTCAAGCAAAAATCCCAGGTCTTAATATCGGGTTGTTCGTAACTGAGACGAGATTTATATTCACAGTTCAAACGATCATAGATAAATAAAGTATCAGTGATCAGGTCTTTAGG
>JAGLWO010000287.1 GCA_023133395.1 Candidatus Cloacimonadota bacterium
AATTAAATAATTATCCCAATCCATTCACAAACTCCACCACGATTTCTTTTAATATTTCTCGAAAAGACGTAAAGACCGTAAAGATAGAAATATTTAATATCAAGGGAGAAAAGATTAGACAATATTCAATCGTCAATTTTCAATCTTCAATTGTCTGGGATGGAAAAGATGAGAGAAATAGAGCTGTTCCTTCCGGGATTTATCTGTATAAATTAGAAATGGATAATTTTTCTGAAGTAAAAAAAGCATTATTGTTAAAGTAATTTTATGATTTTTTTGGATCTTAAAAAACACGATAAGAAATTTTGTGTTAATTCGTGTAAACTTGCCTGCCTTGCTGTAGTTTTAACGCCCGTTCGCCGTAGCACTGCGAAGGATGAAAAGGCAGGTGGCAAAAAGAAAAAAAAGGAGACCAAATGCAAAAAGGTGCATACACATTATTAATAACACCATTTAAAGAAGACTTGTCTTTATACGAAGATGGTTTGAAATTATTGGTTCAAAAACAGTTAGAAGCTGGAATTCATGGTATTGCTCCACTTGGAGTAACAGGTGAAAACACACTTTTAACAGATGAGGAAGTTAACAGGGTTTTGGAAATAATTGTAAAAGAAGCAAAAGGAAAAGCGAAGATCGCTCCTGATTTATGTGTAATGAGTTTATGGAAAGGAATAGAACGTGCGAAAAAATTCTCTGATCTCGGAGCTGATTATCTGTGTATTTACTCACCATATTTTGTATTACCAAAACCAGACGGTGTAATGAGGTTTTTTGAGAAACTCGCTGATGTTTCGGAAATTCCAATTATTTTACACAATGCAGAAGGCAGAACAGGAATAAATATGGCTCCTGAAATCACAGCAAAGCTGGCAAAACATCCAAATATCGTTGGAATAAAAGATGGTAACAAAAAACTCGACCATCTGGCAAAGGTTATCTATCTTACCAAAGATGAAGATTTTGATGTATTTACCGGCAAGGATACAACTGCTTATCCGCTTGTATGTTTTGGAGGAAGTGGTTCATTCACGGTTTCAGGTAATGTGGTTCCCAGGGTTATGAAGGATATGCTGGAATTTGCCCTGAAAGGAGATTTTGAAAAAGCTGAGAAATTGCATCTTGAATATTATGATCTGTTTGAAGCTATTCGTTTTGAAACCAATCCTATGGCTGCAAAACGGGCTTTGAACCTGATGAATTTACCTGCAGGAAGCGTTCGGCTTCCATTGACAGAATTAAGCGAAGAAAAAACCAAAAAGTTAAAATCAATTATGCAAAAAAGAGGACTGATTTGAAAGAAATACTTCTTCGTGTTCCTGCAACTGTTGCAAATGTTGGACCCGGCTATGATATATTTGCTCTTTCTTTAGATAATCCTTTTGATGATATCAGGGTTCAATTAAGTGATTCAAAAGAGATAACCATTGAAATAATTGGTAAAAAAAATGATATACCTGTAAATGTTAAGGACAATTCTGCAGGATTGGCTGTATTAGAATTACTCAAAAGAAAAAACATCCCTACCGGAGTAAAAATTCAGATAATAAAAAAGATGTCTTCTGGCTGCGGTTTAGGAACATCAGGTGCATCTGCTGTTGCTTGTATATTTGGATTGAATAAACTTTTTAATTTAGAGCTTTCCGAAAATGAGATAATTGATATATCACGAATGGGAGAAATAGCTTCCGGTGGTTCTCCACATGCGGATAATGTTGCTGCAGCTTTTCTCGGAGGATTTGTTTTGATAAAAAGTTACAATCCGATCGAAGTTTTGAAATTAAAAATCCCTGAATTTCCTATTGTTATGGCTATTATGAAGAAAACACAAAGAACAACACGAGGATTTATCACTTATGATATTGGAGAGGAAAAACTCAAAGAACAGATTGCACGTTGTTCCACTGTGATTCATGCGATTCATTTAAAAGACATAAAGGAATTCGGGAAGGCTATTTCAGTGGATTATGTGGCTGAACCAGTTCGGGGAGCTTCTATTCCAAATTACATTCAAATAAAAAATAAAATCATTGATTCAGGAGCTTATGGTTGTAATATCAGTGGAGGTGGTTCTTCTGTTTTTGCTGTTTGTGATGAGAATATAATTGAAAAAATTGCTGAGTTAATGGAGAAATATTTTTTTCAAAATCCGAATTTTATTGAAATAA
>JAGLWO010000288.1 GCA_023133395.1 Candidatus Cloacimonadota bacterium
TCTAACCTTAAAATCATACATAAATAGACTTTTTTTAAATTTCATTAAAATTTTTAATCCATAATTCCATAAATTTAATATTATTACAACATCATAATCCTCAATGGTATAATATCACAATAATCTTACTGAAGTGAAAAAAAAACATCTGAATTTTTTTGGCAATAAAAATTTTCTAAGATTAGATTAATGTATAAATATTAATAATAAATACAAGAAAAGAAAACTTTATTTATTTCCGACAGAAAAGAGTTAGACTACAATGATTCGAGATTATCAAAATGCTCGATTCAACTCAGGCTTTATTGTCGAGATAAATTCCGGTAAGGCGTCGTTCCAAGTACAGTAATCTGGTTATAAAAATTGCCAGTAACAAGGCATAATGGCACATAATGGAAGGTAATGCTCCTCTTGTATAAGGAACAGCGATCACCGTTATCAGAGAGGGTAGAATAAAAGCCAGTGAACCCATCAGCATCTGACCCAGGAGAAGTCGCTGCTTATGATCTTTGCAGATTATCACACCATGTGCCGATAGAAATAACATCCCCAGCATTCCCAGATGATAAAATCCAGCATAAATAATATACTGTGGCATTGGATTGGAATAACGGGCAAATATAACCGTACATACTGATTTCGTTACAAAACTTTTATCTATTAAAAGCCAGATACTAATTAATAAAGCAAGCGTGAACACTAAACCGGTAAACCAGTAAACTGCTTCTTTCTTTGTGGGAAAAAGCAGAACAATTAACAAAATACCTGCAGGAGGAAGCCAGGCTATTACTATAAATGTCAGCCTGGAAAAGAGTACATTACTTTGTGGTGCGGTGCAGATCACCACTTCCAGTATCTGGTATGCTGCAAGCAGAAGAAGGATGACACTGCTTGTATACAGAATATGCTTTCTACCCTGTCCTCTTAGAGCCCAAATAGCGGCAATGATCTCAAAGAGTGCGGTAATTATCGATAGTACCGGAGAATATCCCACATCAACCTCCTGGCTGTGAATAACTAAATATTTACACAAACTCAAAAATTGCTATTTTTTCTAAACGTGTCAAACTAAAAAAACAGACAATAAATTTAAATGGAACTCTCTGCTTGATGCTTTCATTCCCATTTTTCCGTCAAAAAACCGGACAAGTCCAGTTGGGAATGTGCTAATATGCGTAGTGGCAGATCATCGATCTGCCTGTATTTCAAACTATGATGGTTCGGGTTAAAGACGTGATTCAACCTGGAAGGATGAACCAACAAATTATTACCAACCAATCGTCTTCAATCTATCTAGATGGATTTATAGGTATTTCTCTTTTGCTTCTTCGCACAAAAATGAAGAGTTTATTAGATTAACAATTTGTTCTTTTTGGGCTGGAAAATCAGAAATTATTCTAAATCTGAAATTAGCGGTTTGATGATTTCTCTCGAATTGGATTCATTCTCTAGATCCACAAATTTAATCGAGATCAATATAACATATGTCTCTTCTGGATATTCAAACCAAATTCTCAGATACTCTAGATTTTGTAGATCAGGATTAAAATTTGAATCCATCACAATTTCATAAATATCCACCGGAATACGGTAGGTTCGTAGTCCTTTGGTGTTGATTGTATGTAAATATTCATCACTATCTAAACCAAATGAATAATGGATATACGAATTATTCAAATCGAGCATTCCATTATAATTTAGATCTTCCGTATCCAAGCGGTTATTTCCTTCTGTCCCATTTATTTCTGGATATTCTTCAAATCCATTTACCATTATTTTATCGTTAGAATAATCATCATCAGGATCATCTCCTGGTTGACCATTTTCAATTCTGTCTAGTCCAACATCCTCTTCTCCGTCCAAAATACTGTCCTGGATTACAAGACCGTCTTCCATATCAGCATTAGTACTCTCTCCCGGCCTGTAAAAATCTTCATTGATACAACCGATATCAATATGCATTGTAACTGGAACATCAGGAAAAACATCTGCATTTTCCAGAATTTGACATTCGATGTAATCAACTTCGGATAGATTTATTGATTCATCCAGATATTGCATTAATCCCGACCAACTATTATTGATAAACCCCGGAATAGCTAATGGACTTGGAGATAACTTGCTTCTGAGTAATCCGACTTTATCGTTCTCTTCATTGGAAGCTAATAAGGAATCATCATATACATCAATTTTATTAAAATCCTGAGACATAAAATAATTGATGTTACCTTTCGGTAGATCAATATTATAAGGTTTGCTGGCAAAGTTCCAATTTAAACGATTTGTATATGGATCTGTTTCGAAAATATGTGAAGTAATTTTTTCATGATCGCAAGAAACGCATATTAGTACAATTCCAATTATTAATAAAATTTTTTCTGCAATACTGGTTTTTAATACTTGATTTTGCATTTTACTCTCCCTACTTCTTTTTTAGTAAATATGAAAATCCAATAATTTAATAGTCTTTAAAGACTTCAAGTATTAAAATACAAGTCCAAAATGAGGAGGTTTTCAAATTCTGTCAAATAAAATAATAATATCGCATAACAACATGTTTTTTTATAAAAAATTTCATAGACATTTTTTTGCTAAACCTTAAAAAAGAAATCGGGAGATATTTATATGAAAGACAAACTCTTTCTCATCGATGGTACGGCACTAGTCTACCGTTCGTTCTTTGCCTTTATCCGTAATCCATTATATAATAGCAAAGGTTTCAACACCAGCGCTATCTACGGCACCATCAATGCTTTCCTGAGAATGGTGGAGCGCTACAACCTGCAGCACGTTGCTATCTCGTTCGACCGTCGGGAGAAAACCTTTCGGCACGAAATAACCGATACTTACAAAGCGAACCGTCCACCTGCTCCCGATGAACTGCACGCCCAGGTGGAACCTATAAAAGAATTCTTTGAACTGATTGGTATCCCGGAAATATCAAAAGCCGGATATGAAGCCGATGATGTATTGGCAACCCTGGCAGAGAACTATAAAAAAGATTATGACGTGATCATTGTTACCGGTGATAAGGATTTTGCCCAGATCGTGGATGAACAGGTTACGCTTTACGATCCATCCAAAGAAAAAGTTACCGATTTTGATGGTGTAATCGAAAAATATGGACTCAAGCCGGAGCAATTCGTAGATTACCTGGCTATCTGTGGAGATAGTGCAGATAACATTACCGGTGTTCGTGGCATCGGACCCAAAGGTGCAGCCAAACTTCTGCAGGAATTCGGTACGTTGGAGAATATTTACGAAAACCTGGATAGTATCTCTGCAAAAGGAATACATGATAAATTAGTTGAATCTAAAGAGAATGCTTTTCTTTCCAAAAAGCTGGCTGCTATTGTGCGGGATATACCGCTGGATATTGCAGATGACAGAACATTCCTGTTCGATAAAAGCAAACTGAAAAATGCCGTAAATTTTCTGAAAGAATATGAACTGAACTCGATAGTTAAGAAGGTATTATTGAATGAAAAACCGGCTGTTAAAAAGGAATTCAAAACAGAGTTCTATTTTGCGGAAGAATCAAGATTTCTACAATTCGAAACAGTTCTTATCGATAACGAAGATGATTTCCAAAAAATGCTGCAGGAGCTGAAAAGCAAAGATGTAGTTGCCATCGATACCGAAACCACTTCCACCAACCCTTTGCTGGCAGAACTTGTGGGGATTTCGCTCTGCGGAGATAACGATAAAGCTTTTTACATTTCCATTGCTCATCAGATGGCGGAAAATGTGACTAAAGAAATTGTGCTTGAAGGTTTAAAAACTGCTTTGAAAAACAAGCTGCTGATAGCACATAACATCAAATATGATTTTATGGTATTGCAGAATGCAGGCTGGGAAATAGCCAATGAAGTATTCGATACAATGATAGCAGATTACCTGCTCAATCCCACTTCGCGGCATTCGCTGAGTGCCTGTAGCAAGCGCGAACTGCACCACGAAATGACCCCGCTTTCCGATCTTATCGGTAAAGGAAAGAAGCAGATAACGTTCGATATGGTTCCTGCATGCCAAGCTGCTGAATACTCGGCAGAAGATGCCAATGTTACATTTCGCCTGCACAAGATATTCGAAAGTAAATTAATTCAAGCCGACCTGTTCAATCTTTTTGAAGAAATAGAAATGCCGCTCTTTCGCGCACTGGCAAAAATGGAATTAAACGGAGTAAAGATCGATACGAAAATATTAGCGAAGATTTCTAAACGTAACCAGAAAAGGATTGGTGAACTTACACAGAAAATTTATGAATTAGCCGGGTCTCAGTTCAATTTGAATTCCACTCAACAACTTGGAAAGGTATTGTTTGAAGATTTGGGGATTCCACCTGTCAAGAAAACTAAAACAGGTTATTCAACAGATGTTTCAGTTCTGGAAATATTAGCGACGAAATATGAAATTGCTAGGTTTTTGATGGAATATCGTCAATTAACTAAACTGGAATCGACTTATGTAACTGCTTTACCGTATTTGATAAATCCAAAAACAGGCAGAATTCATTCTTCATTCAATCAAACTGTGGCGTCAACAGGAAGATTATCGAGTTCCAATCCAAATATGCAGAACATTCCTATTCGAACCGAGCTGGGCAAAGAAATTCGGAACGCGTTTGTTACAGAGAGCAAAGATAAAGTTATTCTCGCTGCAGACTATTCACAGATTGAACTGAGGATACTGGCAATACTTTCCAGAGATAAAAAGATGATAAATGCATTTAAAAGTCACCAGGACATTCACCGCGAAACAGCCAGCATAATTTACGATATTCCCAAGCAGGAAATTACTCCTGATCAGCGCCGTTATGCCAAGATCATTAACTTTGGTCTTATGTATGGAATGGGAGCGTTCCGAGTTTCCAATGAACTGGGAATTTCCCGAAAAGAAGCTTCCGAATTCATAGATAATTATTTCAGCAAATTCCCCACCATAAAAAATTATATAGATTCCGGGATAGAAAAGGCGAAAAAGGACGAATTTGTTTCCACCATTTTTGGAAGGAAGCTTTATCTCTCGGAACTAAATAGCTCCAATAAAATGCGGATGCGTGAAGCAGAACGCGTAGCTACCAACATGCCTATACAGGGCAGTGCTGCTGATATTATCAAAATAGCGATGATAAATTTAAATGAGAAAATTAAAGATAATCCCGATATTAAAATGATTATCCAGGTTCATGATGAACTGGTCTTTGAAGTGAAAAAAGACAAACTCGATTTTGCTAAAGAATTGATCATTACAGAAATGGAGAATGCCCTGCCAAAAGAATATTCCGATATTGTTCCTTTGGTGGTTGATGTTGGTGTTGGCAACAATTGGTTTGAAGCGCATTGAGACAAGCTCACCAGTCTTCGTTAAAACTACGACGCGGCAAGCGGATTTTCACAGATTATAACAGATAGGATTCCATAAAATACAAATTCTATTGAAAAACAATCCAAACCTGTCCCCCTTCATAAGGGGAAACTAAATGAAGAGAGTACAAACTTCCGAAGTTTTGAAAACTTCGGAAGTTTCAATACAATTCCAAAAAAAACAATTGACATCAATCCCCTATTTAGATATTTAGGTAATTGACTAAATAATTAGAAGATTTAATGGGAATATAATGTTAAGCGATAAAGTTTTCAAAGCACTTGCGGATGCAAACAGGCGGAGAATAATAAGCCTTCTAAGAAAGAAGGATATGACAGCTGGTGAGATCGCAGAGAAATTCGATATTTCCAAACCTTCTATAAGCGAGCACCTGAAGATCCTAAAAAATGCAGAATTGATAAGTTCAGAGAAAAACGGGCAGTTCATAACTTACTTTCTTAATTCATCGATCTTGGAAGATATAATAACATATTTTATGGAAATAATAAAAACAAAGGAGTAAAAAATGAGTAAGTTCAAATGGTGTTTTATGATAATTATAATTCAAATAATTTTGTCTTTTTATCTGGGCTTATCCTTGCCTGAAGATGCAAAAATTCCCTGCCATTGGAATATAAAAGGTGAGATCGACGGCTACTATGGAAAATGGACAGGAGTACTTTTATTTCCCGCAATAAATTTAGCAATGTTACTGCTGATGATAGCACTTCCACATATTTCCGTGCGGTATAAGAATGCACAGGAAAGATTTGATAAAGTAATTCCCAGCCTGGCAACTATCATCATTTTTTTCTTTGCTGGTATTCATATTTACATGATCCTGCTGGCAAAAGAAATCTTAAATCCAAGCGGGAATATGATCTTTTATCTTATCGGATTAATGTTCATTTTACTGGGAAATCTTTTACCAAAAATTCCTTCAAATTTCTTTGCTGGCATCCGTACTCCGTGGACTTTGTCATCCGAGGAAGTTTGGAGAAAAACGCATAGACTGGGCGGGATCAATTTTGTAATTGCTGGTCTTTTAATGATCGTGATCACAGCGATTTTGGGAAACAATAGTACAGCAAATATCATCATGTTCGTT
>JAGLWO010000289.1 GCA_023133395.1 Candidatus Cloacimonadota bacterium
ATCATTGTATATTCATCTTCAAACGAACTGAACTCAGATGCTGTATTAAGGTTTAGGAAAACATACTTACTGTCATATTCGTACATTCCGGATTTATATAAACCAACTATTATGAATTCCTGTTGTTTCGATTTTATACCCATTGGCGTAACTTTAGAACTCATCGGATAGATAAGTTTAAAAGAGTCACCAATCTCTAAACCCAATTCTTTAGCTAGCTTATAACCAATAACGATATCATTTTCTTCTCTCAGTTCATAGCTTCCTTCAAATATGTATTTTTTATAAGAAGTCGGTTGATTCTCCATTTGCCAGTCAATTCCGCGAACTATTACTCCCTTTATGCGATTGCCATTAGAAGCCATTGCCTGAGTAACTATTACTGGGGCTGAATTTTCCACTTCCGGTTGAGAAGATAAGAACTCACTTAGCTGTAGAATATCACTTTTTGACAAATTTTCCTCACCGGAGTTAAAAATATAAATATGGGAATTAACTCCCAAAATCGTATTTTTCAGAACTGTTTCATAACCTTCAAAAATAGATAGAGCAACTGTGAGTGTAGCAACTGAAATTATTATACCGATAACCATAAAAATGGAATCGAAACGAAGCCATTCTTTTTTTGGCGAAAACATATATTTTTTAAGAAAATAAATAACAACCTTATTCATCGTGGTTTATGTTTATTTCACATAAATTTCTGTCAATATTTGTCTCTTTTATATCAGGTTAAAATAATGCTTGTCAATGAGTTGTTGATTTTTGAATATTGAACCGTAATTCATAGGAGGTAACTATGAACATTTCATTCAAAGTTTTAATTGTTGTTTTTCTGATTTTCTTCGTCAGTATAACATTTGCTACAATAATAAATATTCCAGATGACTACCCAACAATACAACAAGGAATTAACGCAACAGTGGATAGTGATACGATACTTGTTGCAGATGGAATTTATGCGGGTAACTTAAATAAGAATCTAACTTGGAACGGGATTGAAAAACATATAATTGTAAAATCTGAAAATGGCTTTGAGAATTGTGTTATTGATTGTGAAAGTGATGGAAGAGCGTTTAATTTCAACCAGACTTCACAGGATACAACCGATATTATTGAAGGTTTCACAATTATGAATGGATTAGTATATTTTTACGAACATAATGGCGGTGCTATTTATTGTCATTCGGTATCTCCCAAAGTTCAGAATAATAAATTATTTGATAATGTAGCTTCTGACGGTGCTGGAGGAGGAATATATATTAAATTCGGTTCACCTATTGTGAGAGATAATGTAATAATTTCAAATAATGCTGAATGTGGTGGCGGTATATATTGTTCCTCATCTTCTGCTATCATTGAGAATAACTTAATAGATGGTAATGCTGCAGCAGTGCTCATCTGGCTTGATACTTCAAAGGGTGGAGGATTATATATCAGTGGTGGTTCGCCATTAGTTAAAGATAATATAATTCAAAATAATATTGCTTTTAATGATGATATTGAAGGCGGTGCTATGGGAGGAGGAATTTATATATTCGGATCTGAAGCATTAATAAAAAATAATTTGATAATAGAAAACTTGGTTGTTATATTTGGAGGTTATGGGGCTGGCAGTGGGATTGCAAATCAATCATATCTAAGCGATACTCTTCATTGTGTAATCGAATGTAATACAATAGCAAATAATCTTGGTTCGGGATTATTTTCCTTAAATGCAACTATTATGAATAATATTATTTACGCCAATTCAAATTCAGGTATTTCTTATTATCCTCAATCAAATAATGGTATTATCTGTAATAATAATGTTTATGGAAATGAACCGGATTTTAACAATTGTCCTCCTGGAATTGGTGATACATCCTGGGGATTTAATATTAATGGAACAGCTTGCGATAGTTGTTTTAATATCAGTGAAGTCCCTCTCTTTGTTTCAAATCAAGATGAAGATTTTTTTCTTTCACAATTAGAAGCTGGTCAAAGCGAACAAAGTCCGTGTGTAGATGCAGGTTCTGGGGTACCAGTTGATTATGGTCTTGAAAACTATACAACCCGAACTGATTCTATTGCAGACATTGCAATTGTTGATATTGGTTATCACTATCCAAATGGGATTGTCATTACAAATATTGAGAATGTTGAATTCCAGCCAAAATTATATCAACTTTTTAACTACCCAAACCCATTCAAAACGTCAGGAGCCGGTCGCAGTCCTGCAACAACGATAAGCTTTCAGCTTTCAGAGAATGGTGAAGTAAATCTTTCTATTTATAACATAAAAGGACAAAAAATTAAAACAATTGTAAATGAAAAATTGGAACAAGGTTTGCATCAAATTATCTGGGATGGTAAAAATGATAACAATCAATATGTTGCTTCAGGAGTTTACTTCTACAAACTGAAAGTGAATAATAAAAATATCGCAATTAAGAAGTATTTGTTATTAAAATAAATAATATATTTTTAAAAGGGGGAATCATGAAAAAATTGATAATTTTATTTTTGATAATTTTTCTTTCATCACTTTCATTTGCTTATATTTGGGAAAGTATCGGTCCTTCAGACTTACAAGTTAATAACTTTAATACTGTTTTTTATAACATCCTGGTCGAAATCCTTTGCAGTTCCAATGGAATTCACATTAATGAAGGGGGTAACTGGGTCGAATACACTTGTGTATCTTTACCAGCCTGGAGTGCTGTTGGTCTTGATCCGAATAATATCTTAGTGTTATTTGGAGATGGAAGCTGGTCGGATGGGGTTTATAAATTCAATTTATCCACTCACCAGTTTGAGGTTGCTGAATGGATTCCTTTTCCAAATTTTATGCTGTATTGTACAACCAACAACACCTATTACGCTGGTGGTCTATATGGCATGTGGGAATCTACCGATGGTTTGAACTGGTCAGAAGTTGGATATTTCAATATGAAAGACTGTGTTGCTATGGCATACTTTGAAAATCATTTTGTTATTTCTGCAGATAACGAAATATATTATTCACCTGATATAGGGGTAACATGGAATCTTGCTCAGCCAGGTTTACCAATTATTTGTGATTTTGCATTTCATGCTAATGAAACTCTATATGGAATTTTTCCAGGTCCTTCTAGTTCTTCAGGGTTGTGGAGTTCTAATGATTTTGGAGAAAATTGGAATGTTGAAGACTATTCAAATTTCATGAGTTCTGTTGGATTAGATGCTGAAGATAATATCTTTGTTGGCTGGGAAATCCCCGGAACCGAAGGTGTTGCTCTCTGGGATTCAGTATCACATGAATTTGAATTTTTCAATGCGGGACTGCCAAATCTCAACATCAACGAAATCACTTACCATCCATATATTGAGAGTCTCAATATAGTCTGCTGTACAGATAGTGGAGCATATATGCTTACAGATTATACAGGAGTGGGATTTGAAGAAGAGGAGTTAGAAATAACAAATTACAAATTACAAAATTACCCAAATCCTTTCAAACCGTCAGGAGCCG
>JAGLWO010000029.1 GCA_023133395.1 Candidatus Cloacimonadota bacterium
ACCATGTGGAATTATGCAGGTATCATCCGCACCAGTAAAGGGCTGGATAGAGCAATGGCTGACTTGAATTATTATTCCTACCGCATTTTCAAATTTTACAATCAGGCACGGTTGAATAAGGAGATCATCGAACTGAGAAACGCTGTGGTAAATGCCTCTATTATCGTAAGGGCAGCAGCTCGTAATAAACAGTCAATAGGATGTCATTACCTGGTGGAAGATTAGTTTGTACTACGACGTTGCACGTTTTTCTGTAGAAAATAGAATGACTGGACTTCATGTGAGCAAAGTGAATTGGAGTTAAGTTTAATGTACAATTACCTTCAAAACTTGACATAAAAATCCTTTAAAAAAATATACCTTTGTGTGCTAGGTGGGGAGTCAGCGGTGCCCTGTAACCCGCAATCCGCTATAGCGGGACTGAATTCCTGCAGGAGAATACTGATTTCTGAATCGGGAATAATAAGCGGTGTTGAGAATCAAGCCCGACGCAATCGTAAACTGTGAACTTTGTCAGAGCCGGAAGGAAGCAGCAATAAGCAGACTCTATGATGTGCCGCCGGTCAACTTGATTTGAGTTGGCTGTTATCTTCCTTTTTGGGATAGGTTTCGAATGCAGGTGCACACTTTTTTAAAGGGACAAGGTAACTCAAAGCTCCTGCTTTGAGAAGAAAAAAGATTATCCGTCTTCGCTCCGCTACGCGGTGACAAGAAGACGAAAGATCAAAGGAAAAAGGTGAAATCAAAAAGCAACCCAGTGAAATAGCAGATAAATAAATTTCACGGGTCAAGAAAAGCAAAAAGCAAAGGGTAAAAGAGATAAGAATTAAGGATTGATTATGAGTGTAAAATATCAAATTCCCAGGGGAACATTCGACATCCTGCCTGAGGATAGTTATAAATGGCAGTATGTAATTGCGGTTTTCAGGGAAGTTGCACGTTCTTATAACTATCAAGAAATCGTAACTCCCATCTTTGAAAATACAGAACTTTTTGAACGCAGTGTGGGGAACACCTCTGATATCGTTCAAAAGGAAATGTATAAATTCAAGGATAAAAAGGGTCGTGAATTTGCTCTGCGCCCTGAAGGAACTGCCCCGGTGGTTCGTTCTTATGTGGAGAATAACCTGGGAATGAAAGATAACTCTTCCAAACTCTATTATCTTGGTCCTATGTTCCGCTATGACCGTCCCCAGAAAGGGCGTTTCCGTCAGTTCTATCAGTATGGAGTGGAGAATATCGGTAGTGACAACCCCTTTATAGATGCAGAAGTAATCTCCCTGGGATATGCTTATCTTACCAAACTTGGGCTGCAGAATTTCGAACTGGAAATTAACAGCATTGGTTGCGTCAATTGTACAGGAAATTACGATAAAGTTCTAGTTGAATTTTTTACCCCTTTTAAAAAAGAACTCTGCCCGGATTGCAGGGGAAGGATAAACAAAAAACCGAAGAGACTGCTGGACTGTAAAGTTCCAACCTGTAAAAGAATAGCTCTGAATGCTCCATCCATGCTGGATTATCTTGATGAGGATTGTAAAGTGCATTTTGCCAGGGTTCAGCAGAACCTTAAAACTCTGGGAATTCCATTTAGAATAAATCCGAAAATCGTGCGTGGACTGGATTATTACAATAAAACCGCTTTCGAGTTTATAGATAAGAACCTTGGTGCTCAGAATACACTCATTGGTGGAGGAAGATATAACGAACTAATTAAGCAGTTCGGAGGGAAGGATGTTCCTGGTATCGGCTTTGCCGGTGGATTCGAAAGACTTATCCTTTCCATGGAAATGGAGGGAGTTTCTTTCGGGAAAGAACAAAATCCCGATATCTATTTTGTTGTGCTTGGAGAGAAGGCAAAAAATATTGCAGGTAAGCTTCTACTCGATCTGCGTTCTGCTGGAATCTCAGTTGAATTTGATCCTGATAAAGAATCAATAAAAGCTCAGATGAAAGCTGCAGACAGGTCAAAATCACGTTTTGCCTTAATACTGGGAGAAAATGAACTTACCCAAAAGAAGATAACCCTGAAAGATATGAAGAGTGGGGAGCAGCAACTTATCGAATTAGATAAGATATTAGAAAGTGTTTCTGAATTTCTATTGTAATATGATAGAACTTCGGAAGTTTGTAATTTCTTCTATTCAGCAGGATTCATCCTGTGAAATTTATTTCTTTAAAATATAACTTGCCATAAAATACGTTTTGGTCAAGACTTTATTGCATTTCATTGTATTTTGGTCAGGTCAGGCTTTCAGTTCCAACAGAAAGTTTTCTGCTTTTCGAACAGTTATATTACCACTCACATGTTCTTTTTTAAGATGACGAACAACCTGCACACCGAGAATGTCAAATCGCTTATTGAAATAATGAAGATGCCGACTGGCTGTGCTGTCGGAGTGTTTAGCTTCAACCATAAGCTTGGCCTGCCCATTTATCACCAGACAGAAATCTACTTCCTGTCTCTCTTTGGTTCGAAGGTAGTGCAATTGTGTGATCGTTCCTTTTGTATCGTGCACGAAAGATAAATGTTTCAGTAAAGAAACTGCTATAAAATTTTCAAATCTCACTCCTTCATCTCCCTGAACAAGTCCGGTGTCATAGAAATAGAGTTTGGGTTCTTTCCGTAGGGAGCGTGAAATATTACGAGCGTAGGGTGTTATACGGAAAACAATGAATAATGCTTCCAGTATTTGGATATACTTTTTTATCGTGTTTGGCGATTTTCCAATATCCTCGGAAATGGATTTGCAGGAGACAGGACTGCCAACCCGCGAGCGCAATAAGTGGAACAGCAGTTGAATAGCACGAAGATCGTGAATGTTTTCAAAATCCAGTATATCATATCTGATCAGACTTTCAGCATACTGATTTCTCCAGCGTATGGCATCTTCAGGTGTTTCTGCTAATACTGGTTCAGGAAAACCTCCGCGCTCCATTAAATGATCAATAGGAAATTTCTTACCTATGGATGATTCTTTGTATGAAAAGGGCAGCAAATGATGTAGAAAATATCTGCCAGCCAATGAATCCCCGCTCTGCCTGAAAACATCAAGCCGGGCGCTGCCTGTTACCAGAATTTGTAACTTTTCCGGGCTGGTATCATATACTCCTTTCAGAAAGTTTTTCCAATCTTTCATTTTATGAATCTCATCCAGAATTAAGAGATCTGTTGTGGGTAACCAGCTTTCACTGTGAATTATGTCTCTATCCTCCCGGTGATCATAGTTTAAATAGAGTGAATTAGAATAATCTTTGGCAATTTCCTGTGCTAACCAGGTTTTACCAACTTGTCGTGGTCCTACAATAAAGACCATCTTTTTTGTAAGGTCTTTACTGATCAGTGATTTTTGAATTCTTTCCATGTGACCAAAATGCAAGGTTTTGCATTTTGGTCAAGACTTTTTTGCAATTCGCTGCATTTTGGTCAGGTTTGAACTATTGAAAGAGTAAGAAAAAGTGTATAATGATCCTTTAATCAATTTTTTCTTGACGCA
>JAGLWO010000290.1 GCA_023133395.1 Candidatus Cloacimonadota bacterium
ATTAATTTAGATGATATCCCTAAAATAAAATATTCACAAAGGCTCCCGGATGTTCTCTCAGTTAAAGAGATGCTTCGTCTTCTTGATAATATTCCTACAGAAAGTATGAATGGGTTGCGTAACAAAGCTATGCTTGAACTTATGTATGCAAGTGGTCTCAGGATTTCGGAAGCTATTAATCTATCAATCCATGATATCTACTGGGATGAGAAAGTAATCAGGGTAATGGGTAAAGGTGGTAAACAAAGGGTCGTGCCGGTGGCTGAGATATCCATGGAGTTTGTTAAACAATATTTTAATTCTGCCAGATCGCTTCTAAAAAAAGAAAAGAATACGGATTATTTCTTTCTGAACAGGTCAGGAAATAAGCTCAGTAGAATGGGAGTATGGAAGATTATTGATAATTTGAGCAAGAAAGCGGGTATAAAAAAACACGTTTCACCACACACATTTCGGCATTCTTTTGCCACTCATCTTTTAGAAGCTGGTGCGAATTTGCGGGTTGTTCAAATGCTGCTCGGTCATGCCAGTATTAATACAACCCAGATATATACGAATATAGATACGAATTTTATTGTTAAAGAGCATCGTCTTTATCATCCTCGTGGCTAATAAAATAAGGTTAATGAATAGAATTATTGACATATAAAAAAAGATAAAAAAAATGTCTGAACAAAAATCATGGAGGGTTATTTATGAATAAAAAAATTGGAGTTCTATTAATCTTTGTTATGATCATGTTTTTTAGTAATCTTTGTGCTCAGAAGTCTCTGGAAAGAATTGCTAACGAAACTGGTGTTGAAGCAGAAGATTTATTTAATAACGGAAAGTATGTTGAAGCCGCAAAAACATTTGAAGCCGCAATCGCAAAACTCAAGGAAGCAGTTAATAAAGACGGTATTCCTCTCGATAAAGAAAGGATATCAAAATGGCTCGAAAATACTTTCCAAGGATATTTCAAAGGGAAAGATTATGAAAATGCACTTCGTATTCTGGATGAAAGGTTGAAATTAGATCCTGGAAGTTACAAACTGATGAATAATAAAGCCATTATTCTTAAAAAGTATTTAAAAAGAATT
>JAGLWO010000291.1 GCA_023133395.1 Candidatus Cloacimonadota bacterium
CTTATCCGCCAACTTCCACCAGGTCCAACAGGTTTGCCTATAGAAATATATGTTTTTGCAAATGATACTGTCTGGGCAAATTATGAAGCCATACAATCTGATATTTTTGACCATATTCTCGCTGTTGTTCCTGAATTTGGTTTGAAGGTTTTTCAGTATCCAACTGGTTTTGATTTCAGGAAAATGGATATCTGAATTTCAGTAATTTAATTTGACAAAGATTAATTTACTAAGAAGTTAGGAATTGTGTAAAGAAAAGGAAAATTTTATAATCATATTTGTATTATGATGCGAAACGGAAAATGTATATGATTTTTGCAATGTTTAATATCTTTTAACAAAATCTGAAATTAGTGATTATATTGAGAGTTAATTAAGAAATTAACTGAATTTTAGGCGAATATTATGAAGCGAGGATATAAATTCATTTAGATAACGTATAAACCATGAAAAAAAGTAAATATTATTTTTTATGGGCATTATTGCTCGTCATATTTCATTTCATTCTCTTAATGATATATTTTGAACCTGCTATTTCAACTCCAGACGCACAAGGTTATTTCACTCAAGCAAAATTAATTGCCACAAAAGGCATGGTAAGTTTTGAGTCTGAATCATTTTTAGAATATATCGACCCACACTGGAGTCCATATATGGTGAAAGATTCTGATACTGTGTGGGTTGTATTAGAATACTTTTGTAATGAAGGTGATGAACTCTGGAACAAATCTGATGATGATTTCGCAGAGTTTGCGATCAATGAATTAGCTCAAATTGATATCATCGAAAAAGATGATGTCCTGGATTCAACTGTCATAAGAATGCCGAAAACATATCCTGCATATTTCGGTACTTATGATAACTTTCATGTTATTAGGGATTTTACTGATAAAATAGAGAATCTATTTTTGATTGGGAGAAATGGAATGCATAAATACAATAATGCAGACCATTCGATGCTAACAGCAATGACTGCAGTTGAAACTATAATAAAGGGCAATACATCAAAGGATAATATTTGGCAGGTTAATGCCGAGGAAGAATAGCATGAAGAGAAGTAAATATTTATTAGATTTTGATATTGTTCTGTTACAAAGCATTGTGTTCTATATTGTATTGGCAATCTTGCTTTTACCTCATTATCAATACCAAATTAATCAAGACGGAGTTTCATATATTAGTATTGCTCAAAAATATATACTCCATGATTTTCATAATGCTATAAACGGATATTGGGGACCATTACTATCTTGGTTGTTAGTGCCTTTTTTGTTTGCTGGGTTTGAGCCTCTGCTATCAGTTAAATTATTGTCATTAATAATAGGCGTAATGACAATAATTCAGTCAAATTCACTTATTAAGATATTAAAAATCAATAAGTTGTTGCGAAATGTGCTTTTATACTTAATTTCCGTCATTGTAATATATTTTGCTTTACTCGTAATTACTCCAGATTTATTATTTGTTTGCTTAGCTTTGGCCTACATTAATACAATTCTTGATTCATCCTATATTAATGGTAAATATGCAGGTATCATAAGTGGGATATTTGGTGCAGGATTATACTTCACAAAGAGTTATGGCTTTCCTTTTTTTATAGTCAATTTTTTTATAGTCAATTTGATATTTTATCTGAGAATTAAAAACAAACATAATAGAGATAGAATCTTGAGTAACTTCATATCCGGCATAGTTGTTTTTTTCCTAATTAGCACTTGTTGGATATCCATCATAAGTAATAAATACGGACAATTAACAATTGGTACTGCAGGAAGTTATAATCACGCAAAAATAGGGCCACAATCATTAGGTAGTCCAATACATTATATGGGTTTGCTTGATCCTCCGAACAATACTGCAATTAGTATATCGGAAGATCCGAGTTATTTAAAAATTCAAAGTTGGAGTATATTTAATTCTGTCAGCTCATTCAAACATCAAATAAAAAATATACTTAAAAATACTTATAGAATTATCTCTATACTTAATGAATTCTCCTTACTATCATTAGCATTATTGTCTATGGCAGTTGTTTATTTATTGGAGAAAGGCAAGCGAATTTTTACTGATAATATATTTTTTTTAGTAGTCAGTTTAGTCGTATTGTTTTCTGGTTACGCGCTGGTATTGGTTACAAGTAGATATATATGGCTTAGCAATATTCTAATTTTAATTATTGGAGCAAAGCTTCTTGATTTATTATTCCAAAGAACTTTATTCAAACAAATATCAAAAATAATTTTGATTGTTATTTTTGTCGTTAGTTTCTTAGTGGGACCGTTAATATGTCTATATTGCAACTTCGACACTGGTAAAGATATATTTAATCTTAATAGTAAAATAAGTTATTTGAATATTAATGGACGGATAGCTTCAAATGGAGAATGGTCGAAGAGTTTATATCTGTCATTTTATAATGGTTGGCAATACTTTGGAGAAAAAGGAAAACTTACAGAATTAGAATTGGAAACTGAACTTGAGAATAAGATGATAAACTACTTTTTTGTTTGGAAGCCATCCGAAGAAAAAATAAACTTTGTTGAGAGATATGAAGAAGTAACAGATGGAAAAATGGACGAATTTAGGATATATAAGTTAAAATAGATATTGATTAGATCTCTTCGGATGAAAATATATAAACCAGCTAACAAGTCACTCCACCTGACGACTATATCTATTCTTTTTTTGATGATTTTGAGTGATTTTTATAAGATAATTTGATAAATTAAAAAAGGTTAGTGGAGTTCTACAGTTGCTGATGAGTTCCAGACCATTACCATCCTATCTTTACAGTTTTTTCCCTTCCTTCAAATTATCATAAAACCTGGTGGTGGGATAAGCAAAATCTATATCTTTATGCTTAGCAAATTCCTTTAAAATGTCTTCCCAGATAGCTTCGGTATATCCTCTTCTTTTCCTGGTTTCACATAGATGACGAATAGTAAGCTGAACTCCAAAATCTTTAACATCCGTATAAACAATGGGAGTAAGATGCTTGTAGTATATCAGGAATTTCCTGGCTGCTCTTTTTATCTGACGTTCTACAGATGTAGTGATGTTTTCACTTTTATTATTAGCAATATTTAGAAGTATCTTTTTAGCTTTCTGCCAGTTGCTTTCAAAAGTAATAACTACTTTGATTTCGTTCCAGATGTACTTGAAACCTTTATCATAGTTTGCCAGGTCCAGGGTAAATATCTTCCCATTTGGTATATGAATGATCCTGCCTGTACTCTGGTCTGCATCTACCCAGTTTCCTATTTCAAGTATCGAGAATTCAAAAAGACTCAGGTCGATAACATCACCAGCATGAGGTCCTATCTGTACTCTGTCTCCAACTTCAAAAGGACTACGTGAAATAATATAAACCCATCCTGCAATATTTGCAATCACATCCTTAAGCGCAATAGCAATCCCTGCAGAAAGTAATCCCAAATAAGTAGCAATAGATTGAACACCTTTATACCAAATACTCCCAACTAAAATAATGATCACAACAATAATAGTGGAATTGATGATTTTTCGCCAGCGATAACGGGACTTTGCATCAGTAATATTTTTCTGGATAAGCTTGACAACAACAATTTTAACTATCCAGAGAATCGTTATTATAATCAGAGACTTCAGTATTTTGATAGCAAAGGGAGAATTTAAAAATGGGATTTGAATTAATAAATCTTCAATAAAATTCATAAATATTTATTCCCTTACCAGACTTCTTATTAATCTGATTTCAACTTTTTTATTTTTCAGATTAATATTTAAATGTCAACATATTTGAGGAATCAGTTTTGATTCAATCCTCTCTTTTATCCCTCAACGAACAAATCTTTCCAACCTCATTATAAACAGCCAATATCTCTGCAGTAATAGCAATAGCAATTTCCTGTGTTGTGGTTTTTCCAATATTCAAGCCAATGGGAGCATAGATTTTTTCTATCAGATTTCCTTCAAAATTCTTTTCTTTTATCTTATTAACCGCTTCTGCAACTTTTATTTTTGAACCGATCATTCCCAGGTATTTCACATCCACATTTTTTTTGCATAGACTTTCCAGGATATCATAATCGTGAATATGACCGTGAGTAAAAATAATTATTGCATCATTTTCTTTTGGATTGAATTTCTTCAAATATTCTAGATAATCAACTGCAATAACTTCTTTCGCATCAGGAATTTGGTCCTTGTTAGCAAAATCTTTGCGGTTATCGATAACAACGCAGTGAAATCCAATTGAATTAAAAATAGGAACCAGACTTCTGCAGAGATGCCCTGCACCAAAAATATATGCTTTTTTTATAGTCGGAAAGTACTCAAAATAAACTTTAGCAATTCCTCCGCACTTCATCCCGATCCCTTCAGAAGTATCGGTAAGTTTAAATTCTAAAAGTTCATTTTTCTGGGTTCTAAAAATTTCCTCGCATTTATCCAGGACTATTCGTTCAAGCTTTCCCCCACCCACCGTTCCTTCAAACGTTTTATCTTCATAAAAAATTAATTTAAACCCGGTTCTTCCCGGGGTTTTTTCAACTCCCTCAACTACTGTTGCCATTATAAAAGCAATCCCTTTCTTCTGGTTTTCCGCAGCTTTTTTTAATATATCAAAAACAGGTGTTTCTTTCATATACTATCCTTTAAATATTTCGTTAAGTCCTGTTCTGTATTAACATTCTGGAGAATTACTTTATCATCAACTAAGACAAACTTTCTTTTATTCTGGTATTCTTTTATTATTTTACGGAGGGTTGAATTATCAG
>JAGLWO010000292.1 GCA_023133395.1 Candidatus Cloacimonadota bacterium
CACCAGAAGTTGGAAATGCAAAAGCTATAAGACTTGCTGAAACTCTTGGGGAACCGAAAAATTTCGTCGGTTCAGCAGGTGAAGCACTTCAGGATATTGATTTTATTTCTGAATCGATTAAAGAAAACATTTCTCTTGATTCCGAACCTGAGAACTGGCAAAAAATTACAGAACTCATCGAGAAATTCCAGATTAAATTCATCTCGATTTTGGATGATAATTATCCACCTCTTCTAAGGAATATTTTTGATCCTCCACCATTTCTTTTTTATCGTGGTTCCCTCAGTAAAGACGATTTCCGGAGAACTCTGGCAATAGTTGGCACGCGTAAGGCAAGTAATTACGGGAAACTTATGACTAAAAGAATTGGTGGGAAATTGGTAGGATCCGGTTTTACGATTGTAAGTGGTCTTGCTTACGGTATTGATACTTTGGCACATCTCTCTGCATTAGAAAGTGGTGGCAGAACTTTTGCTGTAATGGGAACAGGTGTTGACCAGATATATCCTCCCCGCAACCGTGAATTAGCAGATAGAATAATTGAAAACGGTGCTCTAATTTCCGAATTTACTCCTGGCAAAGAAGCTGAGAAGTGGAATTTTCCCATCAGGAACAGAATTATCAGCGGGATAAGTTTGGGAAGTTTGATCATTGAAGGCTCAAAGAAAAGTGGTGCCCTGTTAACTGCTAAATTTGCCATGGATCAGAATCGAGATGTATTTGCTTTACCCGGAGATATTAACCGTGAGCAGGCGGAAGGTCCTAACTATCTAATCAAACTTGGTGCTAAAATCGTTGGTTCTGCAAATGATATCCTGGAAGAATATGATCTTGTTCTCGACAAAATTGAAAAACCGTTTCCCAAGCTTACAGAAAAAGAAGAGAGAATTTATCAGATTCTTATAAACAATAAACCCGAAACCCATTTTGACACCCTGGTAGTGGATACTGGCTTATCCGTTGGTGAAATTTCAACTATCCTTCTATCTCTGGAATTGAAGGATGTTGTAAAAAAAATGCCAGGTAATAAGATTGTGCCATTGTATTAATTTTTTAATTGACTAAAGAATTAATACAAAATTAAAGAAAATATGACAAACATTAAATCAAACGAACGAGAATTAGCGAGCAAAATTTCTCAGTGGTTCAACGAACAGATAAAAAGAGGAAAATATCCTTTTACATCAGCAAGTTGTGAACCTGGAATTAAAGTAGGAGAAAAAACTTACTTCGGGGACATAGTAATTTGGCAAAACCGTGAAATAAATAAAGCATTTTCTTATATTGCTCTCAAACGACCATTTGGTAAAATAGAAGATATAGAACGATTTAGAGAAAAAGCTGTTCAACTAAAAGTAAAGATCGCTTACACTTGGGATTTTCAGTCTTTAAATGTTTATGAAATAAAAGATAATAAAATAAAATTAGAAGATAGCGATTCTCGTTCTGTATTAACAAATATTGAAGATTGGAAAAGAGGAGATAAACAGGCAGAAATAAAAGCATTTATCTCTCGTATTTGTGATGAACTTCTCAGTTTTGATGAAAAAGGTCGATTCAGGAAATTCACACCAGAAAAACATTACTTCATCAGATTTTTAAGAAATATTGTAAATCAATTAATACCAATTTATGAACAATTTATTAAAAATTATCACAGAGCAAAAGCCTACAAGAGTATTATTAATAAATACTACCATGAACAAGGAATTCCATTTTCTAACGAAGAAAATTTCTATAAACTGATAGCAAGCCAGCGAGTTTATGATTTAGTTACCAAAGTAATTTTCTATTTAACCCTAAAAAGACATTTTAAAGAATTGCCGGATTTACTGGTTGAGAATGCTGAAGAATTAGAAAAAAGTATTCAACAGGCTTTTTCGATTGCTCGTAAAATCGACTGGCATGCTGTTTTTGAAACCGATGAAATCGATGAGTTTGGTATTCCTCAAGAAGCTTATCAGATATTAAACGATTTATTTGCTCAATTAATAATTTATAATTTTGGGGCTTTACCTGAAGATGTTATTGGTGAATTGTTTGAAGAGATTATTGATCCCCAAAGAAGACATAATTTGGGACAGTATTTTACCAGGGAAGATTTGGTTGATTTGATTATTGCTACAATTGTAGATGACAAAGATAAATTCTTTGCTGATCCGACTTGCGGTTCAGGAACTTTTCTTATCAGACTTTACGATAGATTAAAATATTTAAGTGGAAATCGACTAGTACACGAAGAAATTTTAAATAAAATCTGGGGAATTGATATTAGCAAATTTCCTGCAGAACTTTCAACAATAAACCTTTTCAGGCAAGAACCTGGAAATTTTGAAAATTTCCCTAGGGTATTGAAAAATGATATATTTGAAGTTTACACTGGTAAAGAAGAAGAATTCCCACCAAACACAATAAATCCAGAACAAAAGTTCAAAAAAATAAAAGTTAATATTCCCGAATTCTGCGGAATTGTAGGCAACTTTCCTTATATCAAGCAGGAATTGATTGAGAAAAATGTTAAGGGATATAAAAAGAAACTTTCAAAAATTTTAGCAAATAATTATCTGAGTCAATATCCTGAATTATTCAAACTAAAGCATATTTCTGAAGTAGAATTTAAAGATTTTCAGAAACAAAATGGTTCGGAAAAACAAAAACGAATCGAACACTGGGTTAATAATAAATTTCTGGAGCTGAAATTATCAGGACAAGCAGATATTTATACTTATATTTTTATTCATTGTTCAACTTTATTAAGCAAAAATGGTTCTTTGGCTATTATTACTTCCAATTCCTGGTTAGATGCTTCTTATGGTTCAGTTCTGAAGGATTTCTTCTTAGACCATTTTAAAATTAAGATGATAGTTGCTTCATGGGCTGAACCCTGGTTTGATGATGCTGCTGTAAATACTGTTTTCACAGTTCTGGAAAAATGTGATAATGAAAAAGGGAGAAACTCTAACAAAGTGCATTTCGTTAAACTAAAGAAAAAATTAGCAGAATTAATACCTGAAAGAGATTTAAAACTTGAATCTTTAAAACGTTGGCAAAGAGTCGATAATATAATCAATAAAGTAGAATCATCTCAATTCAAATCAAAAGAAATTGATAACAAAATATCTTCGTTTGAAGATGAAGATATGAGAATTCGACTTATCGAGCAGAAAGAATTAAAGAATGAATTAAAAGAAATGAATGTGCTTTCAAAATGGGGAAAATATCTTCGAGCACCGGATGTTTATTTTGAGATAATGGAAAAATGTAAAGATAAACTTTGTTTTCTATATAAAAAAATTGATAAATGCAATCGAGGAAAAACACCTGGGATAACTGACTTCTTCTTTGTAAAATTGAATAATTTGGGAGAATCTATTAATTATTCAAAAAAATGGAAAGGTAAAATTGAAAAATGTTATTTAAAAAAAGTGATTAAATCACCAAAAGAGAGCAAAAGTATTGAAATTAAAGAAAAAGGATTACAATATCATTTATTTGTTTGTAATAAAAGCAAAGAAGAGCTAAAAAAATTAAATCATTTTGGTGCATTAAAATACATTGAATGGGGTGAAAGACAAAAAAACAAAAATAATAAACCTTATCCTGAAATTCCTTCAGTTCAAGGAAGGAAATATTGGTGGTTTTTCGAGATCAGAGAACCATCAAATATATTATGGACTGAAATGTGTAATGATACTTTTCGAACATTAATTAATAATAATCACTTTATTGAAAGCGATAAATTTTATAGAATTGACATACTAAACAAAAAAGTTGCTAGAAAAATTAGTTATTATTTAAATTCAACAATTTGCTTCTTATTTAGAGAACTCAATTCATTTATTTCTTTAGGGGATGGTGTTATTAAGACACCTGTTTATGAATTAAATAATCTTAATATTCCTTTGAATCTTAATGAGATTCGTTTTAATAATGAAAAATTATTAACTCGTGATATTAAATCAATTTTTGAAGAAGTTAAACTTGAAGACCGTCAAGAACTCGACAGAGCGGTTTTAAAAGCTCTCAGTTTAAATCCCGATGAATATCTTCCTCGTATTTATGAAGGTTTAACAGAGATGGTAAAAGAGCGTTTGGAACTTCCCAAAATGCGTAAGAAGAAGAAAAAGCAGAAAATCAAAATCTCTTATAATGAAGTTAAAACTTCTGTGATTAATGAAATAATTGGCAGAAAATTGAAAAAATTCCCGGAAGATTTCTATACAGAAGCAAAGCTTGGTTTTGATTATGAAAGTGTGGAAATAAAAGTTTATAATACAAGCGGTAAAGAACTTCATATTGATGAATTTATAAATATTTGTACTTTGATAGATGAAGATGGTGAAGAAATATTTTCCACAAAAAATTATAATGAAGCTAAATTTGCTGTGATTTTGGCAAAACCTGATGTTTTTAGATTAAAGATTCCAAAAGATGAAAAAATCGTAAAAAATATTTTGGAAAATTATAAAAATTATGTTAATCAATTAAAAGAGCAATTAGCAGCTAATGCTCAACTGAAACTCCACAGCTGGAACGAAGCTGAACAAATGGCAAAAGAGATTTTGGGTGAGTATGGGTTAAGAATTTAGTATTATGGATTTTTTAAAATTATTTCGCTTAAATTTGCTATCAAATAAAGAAATATGTTTTAATAATGTAGATGAAATGAACACCTTCTGTAAAAATTGCATTGATATTTCAATAATCATTAAAGAATATTATTATTATAAGGATAAAAGAGCATTTGATACATTACATGAGTGGTATGATTTATCAAAATTGTTAATTCAATTTCATAATAATTTTAAAATCCAATATCCATTAGATATAACAAAATCAGAATCTCCAGATTTTATTATTAATTACAAAGAAGACAGAATTGGTATTGAACATACAACTGGACAAACTCAAAAACATGCTTATGCAACCCATAAGCTTCAAATATCAGAATCAGATTCAATAATGGAAATAGTACCTGAATTAGCAGAACAAGGGAGACCTAAAAAAAATGAGTTTGATTATCTAATTAAAAATAAGAATGAAGAATTAGATCAACCACCTGCTTATGGGAATGCACTCGAAAAGCAATGGGCAAATGTTATGTTTAATTGTATTAAAAATAAAACAAAAAAATTAAATCATAATTATAATATTCAAAATCAGAATATTTTATTAATTTCAGAAAACACTTTACCAACTGCAAAAAAGGCTATTAAACTTAATTACCTGAAAAATCAGTATAAAGAATTTTTAAATCAAAAGCAATTTAGGTTTTATTTCGGTGATATTTATATAATTGCTAATAAATGGATTGAAAAAATAACTTAAAATATTCATTTTATGATAGATTTTAAAACTATTTTAGCTCGTATTCTGAAAACTTTTAAAGAAAACGAAATAAGCTTTGGTAAAACAAGATTACTTAAAATAGCTTATTTGGTAGAGCTTTTCTATTATCGTAATGAAATGAAGCGATTAACCGGCGAAAAATGGGTTTTCTATAAATTTGGACCTTATTTAATGAATTATGATAATATTCTTAATGATAAAAAGATATTTGTTGTTGAAGATATGAAAGATGATTTTACAAAAATTTCATTAAATGAAAGTGCTACAATTCCTGAATTATCAAAGGAAATTAATCTTATTATAAGTCGTACCGTAAAGAGTTATGGAGATATAGATTTTTATAAATTATTGGATTTTGTTTATTATGACACAGAACCAATGATAGATGTTAAAGAAAGATTAGATAAATTGGATTTTAGTTCAGTTAAACCCCAAAAATATTACGATATTAAAGAATTTAAAAATTTAGATGAAGTACTTGAGAAATTAAATTTAAAATATAGAGAAAGATTTAAAAATGCCCAAAGAATTTAAAGGGATTCCAAAATTATATGATAACATTTTATCACTTTCTGAAGGTGATTGGACATTCTATGAATGGTTAGATTTAAAAAGTGATTTACAGGTTGGTCAAATTTGTTGTGCTCCTGCTTGGTATGAGAAGAAAAAAAGATGGTTTTTCACAACGGCAAATTATGAAAGAAAAAATGAAGCCAACTCTACTTGGTATGCACATGAATATTCGAGCGAAAGATCAAAAAATAAGAACACTGACAGTAATGTTATAAAGTACTTTGATTTAGATTCAACTGAAAATTTAATTGCAACAGCTGGTAAATATAGACCAATTTTATTACTTAAATATTATGAAACTGACTGGTGGAGCCAAACATATCCAAAAAATAGTTGGCTATGTTTCCCAATTTTTGAATATAAGCAAAGACATAATCAAACATATATTTTTGAAGATATGAAATTAAACAATTCAGATAGATTTTATATACCTCCTCAATATAATTCATCCAATCCAGGTATAGAACTTGAAAGTTCAATTTTATTACATTCAATTCAATTTGTTGAACAGAGATATATTTATCCTTTAGAATGTTGTTTAGATAATAAAGAGTACAAGCATTTTAAAATTTCAGAAAAGGCATTGAAATTAATTTTTTTCCATTTTATGAAAAATACTGATATTTTAAATATTTTTTTGGATAGAAAAAAGAAAGAAAATCATGAAGAAAATAATGAATATGAATTGTTTAAAATGTATATTGAGGATTTTTTTGAAGATGTGAGTACATAATCTTCGTTAATTAGTTATTATAAGAAATATGAAAATACGAAAAACTAAAATAACAAAAAAATATTTGATACATACTGCAGGTTCGGTGCTACTAAAAACAGGTAATACAAAAATTATTTGCACTGCTTCTATTGAGGAAGGATTCCAATGTTTCTGAAAGAAGCAAAAAAGGGAATAAAACAACTCATTAAATTACAGAGAAAGCAATACGAGTAAAACCAACTTTTCCTTGACATTTGCGTGTATTCTAAAGAGAAAGTTTCTCACTTA
>JAGLWO010000293.1 GCA_023133395.1 Candidatus Cloacimonadota bacterium
AATATATGAGTAAAAGAAAATTAGCGAGAAATATCGGGTCCATGTCCATAGCTGTCTTTATAAGCCGTATTTTCGGGCTTGTTCGCGATATCATAATGACCAATTTTTTTGGTACTTCCTATGTTGCCGATGCTTTTCGGGTTGCCTATCAAATCCCAAATTTCCTGCGCAGACTTTTTGGTGAGGGAGCTCTTTCTGCTGCGCTTGTTCCTATCTATACTGAGATTGGTGTTAAAGATGGGAAGAAAGCTCAAATCAATTTTGCCTTGAATGTTCTTTCTATTCTCACGATTTTTTTACTGATTCTTTGTTTAATTGGAATAGCTTTGGCTCCTGTAATCGTAAGAATTCTAGCTCCTGGGTTTGATGTTATAACCAGAGAACTTGTTATTAAATTAACGAGGATTTTATTTCCATATCTTTTTCTAATTGGTTTGTCATCCACTCTTATTTCGATTTTAAATTCTCATGACTATTTCTTTATACCCGGGCTTTCTTCAGCTTTTTTAAATATTGCAATGATCGGTAGTCTAGGGATTTTTTTACTTTTAACTGATTCATCAACTTTGGAATCAAAGATCGTTATCTGGTCTTTTGGAGTGCTCATCGGGGGAGTTTTACAGACAATAGTGAATTTACCGCTTCTAAAAAAGATCGGTTATACGATAAGATTAAACTTGAGTCTGAAAGGTGAAGCTCTGTTTTCAGTTTGGAAGCGTCTAATTCCTGGTGCAATTGGGATTGCAGTAAGGCAGATAAATTTAATTGCAGATATGATATTGGCTTCTTTATTAGTTACAGGTAGCATTGCAGCATTAGGTTATGGAAATCGTTTGATGCAGCTTCCAATGGGAATTTTTGGTGTAGCTACCGGAGTTGCAGTGTTACCATTGTTTTCCAGATATGTGGCGGAGAAGAACTGGAAGAAACTTCAGGATAGCTTGCGATTTTCGATTATTACTTTGAGTTATATTATGCTTCCAATCACAGCAATTATTGCCGGACTGGGGAAAGATTTTATTAAAATTCTCTTTATGAGAGGGCAGTTCGATATTAGCTCAGTTGATATGACATATAGAGCACTTCTATTTTACTCACTCGGTATAATATTTTATAGTTTGAATAGATTGATCATCCCGGTATTTTATGCGAATAAGGATACAAAAACTCCAGTTAAGGTTTCTGCTTTGATCGTATTCATAAACATAATCCTGAATATAATACTGATGCATTTTATGCAGCATGCAGGTCTGGCTTTTGCCACCTCGATTTCCGCGATGATACAATTTATAATTTTAATTCATTTATTACAAACAAAAATATCTGAAGTTCAATTTCCCAAAGTCTGGATAACGATTATCAAAATATCATTTCTCTCAATATTAATTTTTATCGGTTTAACTTTTCTGAATAGATTTTATAATGATGTAACTTTTTGGCAAACTGTTTTAAAAACTATTTTACTGAGTCTGGTTAGTATATTATTTTTTATTTTTGGAGCTCAAGCTTTGAGAATTGAATACAGCTCGGAGATTAGAAGGAAAATATGTCAGAAGTTTCTGAAAAAATAAAGCAAAAATTAGTCTTATTACCAGATTCTCCTGGTGTGTATATAATGAAAAATTCTGGTGGAAAAATCATTTATGTGGGGAAGGCAAAGATTCTGAAAAACCGGGTTCGTTCCTATTTTTCCGGAACACCTGTTGATGTAAAGACACGAGAACTGGTAACAAAAATCGCTGATTTTGAATATATCCTCACAAAGACAGAAGAACAGGCTTTAGTGCTCGAATCTAATTTAATCAAAAAACACAGACCAAAATATAATATTTCCCTGAAAGATGACAAAAAATACCCTTTCATCAAGATTACAATAAATGAACCTTTTCCCAGGATGTTTGTTACTAGAGACTTACAAAAAGATAACTCCAGATATTTTGGTCCTTATACTGATGCCAGAGCTATGAAGCAGACTTTGCGATTGATGCAATGGATTTTTCCTTTACGCACCTGTAAACGAAAATTCAAAGATGATAAACAAATCTTTCAAAGGGCATGTATGAACTATCAACTCGGGAAATGTTTTGCTCCCTGTATAGGAAAAATAAAAAAAGAAGATTATAGTAAAATTATAACTAACGCGATAAATTTCTTAAATGGAAGGAACAAGCAGGTTGTAGACAATCTTCATATTGAAATGAAGGAAAAATCACAGCAAATGCAGTTTGAAGAAGCTGCGAAAATAAGAGATAGAATTGAAGATATTCAAAAGCTGAATCGTGCCCGAAATATGTATTTTACTGATGAAAAAAACCGGGATGTAATTGGAATTTACAGAGAAGATAAACAGGCAGCAGTAGCGGTTTTAAAAATCCTTTCAGGAAAGCTTTTGAACAAAGAAATCTATTCACTCGATAATGTTGAAGGAAGCAGATTGTCAGAGCAGATGGAAGCATTCCTGAAGCAATATTATTCCCAAAAAACCAAAAATCTTCCCTTTAGAATTTTACTGCAGATCAAACCAGATGATTATAAAACTATTAATCGTTGGCTCAGAAATAAACTCATTATTCCACAAAGAGGAGAGAAGAAA
Organism: Candidatus Cloacimonadota bacterium; assembly: GCA_023133395.1. Taxonomy (GTDB): domain Bacteria; phylum Cloacimonadota; class Cloacimonadia; order Cloacimonadales; family TCS61; genus JACNIV01. The sequence continues at coordinate 2,594 of JAGLWO010000293.1, forward strand.
ATATTAATTACAATTGCGAAAGAAAATGCATTTAATTATCTTGAAGAGCAAAAATTAAAGTACTTACGAAAAAGTAACAGAACAATTTATCCCATAAAAGAATTAAAAGACAAGCTGAGCTTGAAGAAACTTCCTCGAAAAATGATATGTCTGGATATATCTACAATTCAGGGTTCGGATACTGTTTCGTCTCTTGTGTTTTTTGAAAATGGAAAACCTAAGAAAAAGAATTACAGGCATTTTATAATCAAAACTGTAGTTGGACAGGATGATTTTGCCTGTCTGGCAGAGACCATGCAGCGTTACCTGAAAAAGATCGAAGAACAGGAAAAACCAGATTTAATAATTATAGATGGTGGTAAAGGTCAACTAAGCTCTGCTTATAAAATTTTGGGTGGAATGAAAATATCAGGAATAGAAATGATCTCTCTTGCTAAAAGATTAGAAGAAGTTTACGTTCCTGGAAGTAAACAATCGATAATTCTTCCGCGCTCTTCTGCTGCCTTGAGAATTTTAATAAACCTTCGTGATGAAGCACACCGATTTGCTATTACTTTTCACAGGAAAAAACGGGGTAAAAGAACACTGCAAAGTGAACTCGATAAAATAAAGGGAGTAGGAATATCAACCAGGTTTTTACTTCTGAAGGAATTTGGTTCAGTAAAGAATTTAAAGAAGTCATCTGTTGAAGATATGATGCATATCAAAGGAATTGGTAGGAAAACTGCAGAAAAGATATTAGCTGAACTTAAATGAATGAAACAATTTATAAGCACTCTTCTTTTGGGAGTGCTAAAAATGTTTTGACAAACTAACAGTTCAAATTATTTTATCTCAAGAAATTATAATGTATAGGAGATTATTATGGCAGTGACAAAGTCAACCAGGAAAACGGGAAAACTATCGATCCACACAGAGAATATTTTTCCCATAATCAAAAAATGGCTCTATTCGGAGCATGATATTTTTCTCAGGGAATTAATATCAAATGCTGTTGATGCAATGAACAAAATGAAAGCAATAAAACCGGATTTAGACGAGAAAGAGTTAAAGATTGAAGTAAAGATAAATAAAAAGAAAAAGGCACTTGAAGTTATTGATTATGGATTAGGCATGACAGCTGCTGAGATTAAAAAATATATCAACCAGATAGCTTTCTCAGGAGCAGAGGATTTTGTAGAGAAATTCAAAGATAAACAAGCCAATATGATCGGACAGTTCGGGCTGGGGTTTTATTCCACCTTTATGGTAGCAAATAAAGTTACAATAGATTCACTTTCCTACAAACAGAATTCCAAACCAGTTTTTTGGGAATGTGAAGGTGATATTGAATTCAAAATTGATGAAGGGAAACGTAAAAAAGTAGGAACAACTGTAACAATTTATTTTAATAAGGATAACCTTGAATACCTTGAAGATCACAAGATTAAAGAATTAATAGAAAAATACAGTAATTTTACACCTTTTTCAATTGAATTCAATAAGGAAGTTGTAAATCAGAAAGAAGCTTTGTGGCTGCGAAAACCCAGGGATGTTTCTGAAAGCGAATATAAAGAATTTTATAAGAAACTATTCAACGATTTTAATGACCCACTTTTCTGGATACACCTCAATGTGGATTTTCCATTTAATTTAAAGGGGATTCTCTATTTTCCCAAGATCAGGGAGCAGATAGATATCAATATTGGGAAGGTAAAACTTTTTTGTAACAATGTATTTGTAGCGGATGATCTGAAAGGTATTATTCCTGAATTCCTTCTTTTACTACGTGGTGGAATTGATATTCCTGAGATTCCTTTAAACGTTTCAAGAAGCTTTTTACAACAGGATAAACAGGTCAAAAAGATTTCACATTTTATTATCAAGAAAGTTGCAGATAGTTTGAAGGATATTTTTAAGAATGACCGGAAAAAATATGAAAGTTTCTGGGAAGATATTAACCATTTCATAAAATACGGTATCCTTACTGATGAGAAATTTAATGAAGCTATGAGAGAACAGGTTATCTTCAAATCAACACAGGGTGATTATATTACAGTACAGGAATATCGGGACAGGAATAAATCGAAAGATAAACCCCAGAAGATCTATTATGCACAGAGCGA
>JAGLWO010000294.1 GCA_023133395.1 Candidatus Cloacimonadota bacterium
AGATTTTTTACTTTCTCTCTAATTTTATCATTCAAATTTGCATCCAAACAAAGGTCCATGATTTTTTGCTTTTGATGAGATGATACATTTGGCAATGGTAGAATTATATTATTCCATACCGACTCATTAGATAATAGATGTGGAACATTCTCAATCAGAATGGTGTTCTTTCTTTTTTTATAAAATGTTGGAGGTTTTTCTTTTATTAGAATGTTTCCTTCAAATTTGGTGAAATCACCGTGGATCGATTTAAGAAGAAGACTTTTTCCTGTTTCGTTATCACCAAAAATATTGACCTTTGTTCCGCTTCCTATATGCAATTCATTGATGAGCATGAATCTTTCATGTTCAAAGCAGAGAGCAAAATTCTCAATCTTCAGCATTGATAAGCTCCACCAATATTTTATTTTTATTCTTTGAAGCGTTTAAAATAAATTTTTCTGTTACTTTTAGGTCAACCTTTTTCGCAAATTGAATGATGTTATTAAGCCGTGTTTCAGGATAGAGCAAATACGCTTTTCCCTGAGTTTTCAAATTTCTCTTCACAGAATTCAGAACATCTTCCATAGTACAAAGAATCTCATGTCTTGAAATTGCACGTTCAATATCAGGGTTTATTCTGCCTTTATTTTTTGGGAAGTATGGAGGATTGGAAACTATCAGGTCAAATCTATTTTTGGAAGTAAATTGTTTTAGATCTGCTTCTATAAAGGTTGTTTTGATATCTACAAGTTTAGCATTTTCTTTCGAAAGGCTCACATAATGGGATTGTATCTCAATTCCAGTTATTTGCCATTCTGGGCAATAATGAGCTAACATAATTGAAATTATGCCGTTTCCGCTTCCAAGTTCGAGGACACTAAACTTTTTTGAAGGTGTCCTGTATTTCTGGAGAATCGTCCTAATAATGAATTCGGTATCTGTAGTAATTGAATGTCCACTTCTGGTTTGATATATGGTTTTACCAAAGGGTAGATTGACAGGAAGTTTATTTCTCATTTTTTGTTATTGCTCTCTAATTTACAAATACTGAAATTCAGGTTTTTAAATCATTTGTAACTGATCAATAAGAAGTGTGTCCGAATCCTCCGTTACCGCGTACTGTTTTGTCTAATTTATCAGTCAGAACAAAATTAACTTCCTCGTATTTTGAAATAATCATCTGGGCGATACGGGTTTTTGGTTTAATAATAAAATCGTCTTTTCCAAAGTTGAACAGGATAATTTTAATCTCTCCCCGGTAATCTGCATCGATTGTTCCGGGAGAGTTAAGCACCCCGATTTGATGATCTATAGCAAGTCCACTTCGTGGTCGTATCTGGGCTTCATAACCGATAGGGAGGGAAATTGCTATACCAGTGTGGACAAGTTTTACTTCACCGTTTTTAATAATAATATCTTTGGAATTGGAAGAGTACAGGTCGTAGCCGGACGAATGTTCTGTCATTTGATGGGGAAGTTCGGCATCTGGGTTTATTTTTTGAATTTTTATCTTGATCATTAAAATTTTCTGGTGAGCACAAAATCGCAGAGCATACTTAGAAGTTCAGCTTTTTTCCCATAAGGTTTAAGAAGTTCTTTAGCTTCTTCGATGAGCTTTTCCGCCATTTCCTTTGATTCCTCCAATCCATAAACAGAGGGGAAGGTAGCTTTTTTTGCCTTTTTGTCTTTTCCTATAGTCTTCCCAAGTGTCTCCTGATCACCTTCAATATCCAGGATATCATCAACAATTTGAAAGACAAGTCCGAGTTTCTGTCCGAATTTCTCGAGTCTTGTTTGATGTTCTTCAGAAGCTTTTGCCAGATAGCAACCAAAACGAATTGGCAGATTAATCATTCTCGCAGTTTTATTATTATGGATATATTCCAGAGTTTCTTTATCTACTTTTTTCCCTTCGCTTAATATATCTATCATTTGACCAGCAATAAGACCTTTATGACCAGCTTCTTTAGCTAATTCTTTTATAAATCTAAGTTTGAGTTTTTCGTCGATATTTGTAGATGCTATTGCTTCAAAAGCATACACAAGAAGTGCGTCTCCTGCCAGAAGAGCAATATCAGAACCAAAAACAACATGACAGGATTTTTTACCACGTCTGTATTCATCATTGTCAATTTCAGGAAGGTCATCATGGATTAGTGTGTAACTGTGGAGCATCTCAATAGCACCAGCAATTAGAAGGCTTGGTTTGAGATCATCCTGGAAAAGGAGATAAGTGTTTATTAAGAGATAAGGGCGCATTCTTTTCCCACCAGCGAATAGAGTGTGTCGAATTGCTTTGTGTATCTGTTTGGGATATTCGTCCTTTCTGGGAAGAAAGCGGTCAACCTCAATATTTACAAGTTCCCTTTTTTCCTTCAGGTCCTTCTTCAAGAGCATTTTGTTATTGCTCATATATCCTCTTCAAGCGAGCTGGAACTCTGTAATTTCTTAGATAATACCTCAATTTTATTTTCTACCTTTTCCAGTTTTTCATTACAGAATTGAGCTAAATTTGAACCTTCTTCAAATAGACTAACAATTTTATCAAGTTCATCAATCCCATTTTCTAAGGTTTCAACTATTTCTTCCAACCTTTTTAAGGCTTCCTCGAATTTCATGTTTTTATTCATAACATAACCCAATATAAATTATAATGATTCAAATGAAAAAACCTATGAGAATGCAATAACACGGAATGAATATACAAATTAATTCTTCGAGATAACTATATCGTCTTCAAATTTATTTAAGTATTTATATGGATTTCTATACTTATTATATCTTAGAACTTCATAATGTAGATGTACACCGGTAGAACGTCCAGAATCACCCATTTCAGCTATGATCTGCCCTCTTTTTACCACATCTCCTTTTTTAACATGAAGTTTGTAAAGGTGTGCGTAGTTAGTTTGATACCCAAATTTATGAGTGATTGCTATATATTTTCCAAAGTATTTCTGGCGTCCGGTTGACGTTATAATACCATCTGCAGTGGCATATATCGGAGTTCCTTTTATGTTGCCAAAATCTAGGCCATAATGGAAACTGCGTTGTTTTGTTATGGGATGAATTCTCCAACCGTAAGGGTCAGATATTCGACCATAAGTTGGGTAGATAGACGGGGTGTTTTGATAAAGAAGCTCCTTTAACTGAACAAGATCAAGAAGTTTTTCGTGTGACTGATAGTCAAATTCAATCTTGCTTTTAAGCTGGATGATTTTGTTTAGTGTTAAGTTGTAGTTTAGATTTAAATTGTCGTCTATTGTTGAGAATGTAGTATCAACTTGTGGTAAACCACCAATACCCATACCTCGAATTTCTTTATTGATCATCCTGAAATTTTTATCAGAACGTATCTTGTCTTCCCAGTTTTCCATTAGCTTGAGTTTTGTCATAATTGAATCAATCTCACTTGATAGAATAACGAGTCTGTTTTTTAGAAGCTGATTTTCATTAAATATATTCTTAGCTTCAGCAATTTGGTTGTGATTATGGATTATATAAACAATGGAACTAACAAATACCAAAACGAAGACAATTGTTATTGTGCCCAGAAAAATTCCAAATTTTTTAGACACACTTACATTCAGAGGTTTGGATGATTCTGTAGTTGATAATGTTATATGCCAACGCTTTGAAACTGCCATATTTCTCCTTAATTAATCTTCTTTGTAAAAAAATAAACTATATTTTTCATGTCAAGAGATTTCAGATGATGTGACTACACTAACTTAAGTTGTTTTTGCTTCATAAGAATAAATTTCTTGACCATATTGACTTGAAAATCATTAGAAAATCAAGAGAGAAAAATACAGGAGATATCATGATTCAAAATTTAGATGAACTCTTGATGAAAGCTAAGGAGATGAAGAATAAAA
>JAGLWO010000295.1 GCA_023133395.1 Candidatus Cloacimonadota bacterium
AGTCGGAAAGTGATCTTTTTGAAAGTAGTTATAAAGCAGAATCATCTGCCGTCTCATTTAGTTATCCCATCGGACTATTTGATAATGTCATGGCAATGATTGTTTATAGTTGGGAAAATGAAAGCTGGTTCAGGTTTCTTTCTTATCAAAGAAACTACAATTATTTGAGCATTTACTTGAATCTTTCCTGGAACCCGGAAGTAAGCAATTTCGATCCTGAGCAGATTTCAGCAGATGGAAAATCGGTGCAATTGATGGTCGGGTATAGTTTTTAGGAAAGAAAATGAGCCACGAAGACGCTAAGGTACACGAAGAAAAATTAAAAATTCAAAAAATTAGTGTTTATTAGTGCACTTAGCGGCTGAATAAAAAAGGAATAAATGGCGTAATAATTCCAACAGAAATTGAAGCGATCTGGAAATTGGAGGAAGGAGATTATAGTTATGTTAGATTCAATATCAGAAAGATCGAGTATGATAAACCGGTTAGGTTTTGATTAAAAGGAAACTTGAAATGAAAGATCATATAAATAAATATTTAACTCCAAACCGAATAGAATTTGCTGTAACCTATCTATGCAATTCTAAATGCAAACACTGCTATTCTATTAAGAATAACGAGACATTCCCTGAACATATCGATGAATCGCTTGCTGTGGAAACTGTTAGGAAGGTTGGTGAACAGTATAGTCCTGAATCGATTATGACTTTTGGTGGAGAACCTTTATTATTTCCAGAAATTGTGGCTGCTATACATAAAGAAGCTATGGATGTAGGAATCCCATCTAGAGAAATAATTACAAATGGTTATTGGTCAAAAGATGCCAAAAAGGTTAAAGAAATAGCAAAGAATCTGAAAGAATCTGGTGTGAATGAGATTATTGTTTCTGTGGATACTTTTCATCAAGAACAAATCCTTCTTGATAATGTTAGAAAAACAATTGAATCCTGTTTACAAGAAGGTTTTCAAAATATTTTATTAAATCCTTGTTGGGTAGTTTCTGAAGAGAATGACAATCAATATAACCAAAAAACAAAATCTATTTTGCAGAAGCTGGAAGACCTGCCTGTAAGAAAATCAGAAGGAAATATAATGGAACCATCTGGATTAGCTCTTATCAATCTGAAGGAATTTTTACCTCCAAAAGAAAAACTACCGGCAGGTAAATGTGGTGATATGCCTTATACAGACCCGCTGGATTCTGTTAAAGGTATATGTATTGAACCTGACGGGAAAGTTGCTGTTTGTAATGATTTTTATATTGGGAATGCTTTTGAGACAGACATTATCAGTCTTATAGAGAATTACAATCCATTTAAAATTCCTGTAATGAAAGAAATCATTGAGAATGGTATGGAAGGTTTATTAAATTGGGCAAAGGCAAAAGGTGTGAAACCTGATCCGGAAGGATACTACTCCATTTGTCAAATGTGTATTGATATTCGGAGAAAAGTGAATAAAATTTTGAAATGAAAGGACTCATTATAGTTATAATATGTAACATACAAAAAAACAAAAAATTCAAATCTTTACTTTTCTTCCATAATCAATACCAAGTTTATTCATGCGGTTACGAAGAGTACTGGGATTGATACCCAAAAGTTCTGCCGCTCCATCCTTTCCATGTATCTTTCCATTCACTTTAACTAATACGTTTCGGATGTGCTGACGGGTGACTTCATCCAGATCATCGGAATCAAATACAGAAGTTTCTACTTTTTGCGGTTGTATTGCCAGCAGGTTTTCAAAGCAGATCGGTCCGTTAGGATCCAATATTAAAGCACGTTCCACCACGTTTTCCAGTTCTCGCACATTTCCCGGCCAGTCATAAGCCAGCAGACGATCGATGGCTGAGAAGGCAAGAGTAGGAATATGAACCAGTTTCAATTCTTTGACTTTCTTGTGGATAAAATGCTGAACCAGAGCTTGAATATCCGATTTTCTGGATCGGAGAGGCGGAATATAGATAGGAAATACATTCAGCCGGAACCAGAGATCTTCCCGGAATTCTTTAGCTATCACCATTTCGTGCAGATTACGGTTAGTAGCTGCAATTATTCGAATATCCAGTGCTATTTTTTTTATACCACCAACGCGTTCAATTTCCCTATTTTGAAGTACATTCAAAAGTCGTACCTGAGCCTGCAGCGGTAGTTCACTGATCTCATCCAGAAAGATCGTGCCTTTCTGAGCTCTTTCAAAGCGTCCCCTCTTCTGTGAAAGGGCTCCTGTAAAAGCTCCCTTTTCATG
>JAGLWO010000296.1 GCA_023133395.1 Candidatus Cloacimonadota bacterium
TAAACTGGATATCTGGAAAAAAGAAGGATATTGTGAATATGTTTCAGGAGAGGGAGCCTTTAATTTAAAAAGAGGAATTGAATTAATTTATAATGGAGTGAATGATGCTTCCCCATCCTTCCAATATTTAAAATATAGACTCCTTGTTACATACTTATTAGATGAAAAAGGACATTCATTTGAATCTTTTATAAACACTGAGTTTGACCTTCGACAACTTGAACAGGAATTAAGAGAATATCTAAGAAATAAGTATAAAAGTTTCTATTAGTAAAGAATTTTAATTTTGATAAAATAAAAAAATCTTGATAATTTTCTGATAAACTAAAATTTTGATATTTAATTATTATTGGTCAAAAGGAGTAATTATGGCTAAGATATTAATAATCATCCTGATCTTGTTTGCTTTATTCTGCGCTGGTTATTACTATATAAATAAACCAACCCTAACCGAAGAAGATTTTATTGCAATCGATACTTCAAATGAACCGGGACAATATCCACTACTTAGTAACGAGCCTTTTATAATTAATAAAAAGAACATGAATTTACAAATCACACAACTGGCACAATATAACATCTCAGCCAGGGTTCTCAGCAAAAAAAATTACAGTGATGGATGGGCAGGAAAAATTTCACCAGTCGATTTTGCTCTGGGCTGGGGTGATGTTTCACTTTTAGAAAACCTGGAGCACATCAAGTTCAAACAGATTATGAGATGGTATAGATACAACTACGATGCAACTTGCCCTTTAACCCAGGATTATATTGAAACTCATTCTTCCAATCATCATATAATACCTGCAAATCCTAATATTTCAAAAGCCATTAAGTCTATAAAAAAATCGGATATTATTGAATTAAAAGGTTATCTGGTAAATGTTTATGGTACATATAAAGGTAAAAAGGTCTGGTGGAATACCAGCTTGTCTCGTTATGATAAGGGTGATGGTTCCTGTGAAATTATTTATGTTGAGAAAGTAAAAATAGGAACTAAAGTTTACAGGTAACCTATAGGAACAGTAAAGACACTCTAACTGAGATATATAGCTCTTAAAATCATCTATTCTAAGAAGTAGGAAAAAATGGAAGAGAATAATTTGAAGAAACATAATGTTGTTTATCCCGACTATGATAACTGCATTATAAATCTAATCTCCACAATACTTAGAACTTACGGAGTCGTACCTGATTACAATTCGTTGAAGCAGATCGATATTGAAGATATAAAAACCAGAAAAAACATCGTATTGATGATTTTTGATGGATACGGATTTAATTTATTAAAAAGATATTCTAAATCCTCCAGTTCATTCTTAGCGCAGCATTTAGTTGATAAAATTACGTCTGTGTATCCTTCAACAACAACTTCAGCAATTACAAGTATAAAAACCTGCAAAACCCCACTAGAACACGGAGCTCTGGGCTGGACAATGTTCTTTAAAGAATATTATAAGTTCATCGATTTTCTCCCGAATTGGGATAGCATTACAGGAAAAGTGTTAGACCATTCAAAGTATAAAACTTATGATAAAATGCAATTCAAAAACATCTTTGAAATGATACATTGCTCTGAACCGAATGTTGAGCTTTACAATGTCTACGCCAAATATTTAGCCAATCACCCCTATTCATCTGCAGTCTGTGATCCTTCGAGAATTATTTCTTTTAGAAAAACAAAACAGCTTTTTAAGCGGATTGAAAGGCTTATCAAGAAAAAATCAAATAACAGAAAGTTTATAATGACTTATTCTTCTAATCCGGATGCTCTGGAACATAAAAATGGAACTAATTCAAAAGTTGTAGAGGACTTTATTAGAATAATTGATTTTGAAATTGAAAAATTAACAAAAAAATTAGTTGGAACCAATACCTTGATTATTGTAACATCAGATCATGGTCTCATAGATATAGAAAAGTATCATTATACAAACGAGGATAAAGAGTTGTATGATTGTATTTTTTTGCCCACAATACCGGAACCAAGGTTCCTTTCATTCTTTGTAAAAAAACATAAACTCGATAAATTTAAGGAAGCTATAAAAAAATATGAAGACAAATTCTTAATTCTCAGTAGAGAAGAACTATTAAAAAAAGAGTTACTGGGAATAGGCAAAATGCATTATAAAACCGATGATCTTCTCGGAGATTTCGTCGGAATTGCTATTAGTAATCATGCAATGAAATCTATAGCTGAACAAAACGGAAAATGGGAAAAGGAATTCCTTGCACATCATTGTGGACTTACAGAAGATGAAATGTATGTACCCTTAATTATGATCAACGTATAGAAAAAATGAAACTGGTTGAAAAAAATAAAATTGGCTATTTTGAAGCCATTCTCTCAATTACTTTAAATATAATTCTATTTGGTCTCAAATACTGGGCAGGTATAGTCTCAGCTTCTGTAGCTATTATCGTGGATGCCTGGCACTCTCTTTCCGATTCTTTTTCATCAATAATTCTGCTGTTTGGATTTAAGATTTCAGATAAGCCTGCTGACAAAGAACATCCTTTTGGTCACGGAAGAGCTGAGTTTATTTCTGCTATGATCATCGGAACAATCCTCGCAGTTATAGGTGTAAATTTTCTAATTGCATCTATTCAAAAATTCAGAACTCGGGAAGCTGCTTCCTTCGGTACATTTGCAATTATAATAATCACTGTATCCATTATTTTGAAAGAAATCATGGCTCAATTTGCTATCTGGGGTGGTAAAAAAACCAATTCAAAGTTACTTCTTGCTGATGGTTGGCATCACAGAACAGATGCTTTTACCTCCCTGATAATTTTAGCAGGTATTTTCCTGGGAAAATATTACTGGTGGGTGGATAGTGCTTTAGGTGTTCTGATGTCACTATTGATTTTTTATGCTTCCTATGACATTTTAAAAAGTTCAACCAGCGCATTGATCGGTGAAGAACCTGGTGAAGAATTAAAGAACAATCTGATAGAACTGATTAAAAGTCGAATTGATACTCCGATTCATTTGCATCATCTCCACATCCACGATTATGGAAACCACAAAGAAGTTACATTTCACATCCAGTTACAACCAAATATAAAACTCCGTGAAGCACATAAAACAGCAGATGAAATCGAGAAAATGATCCGGGATGAATTAAAAATGGAAGCAACAATTCATTTAGAACCTTTCAACAAAAAAGATGACTGATCAGAAAAAAGCATATTTATATGCTTTTCTTGCAGTTCTATTATGGTCAACAGCAGCTTCTGCTTTCAAGATTTCTTTACGATATGTAACTACTATTCAACTTCTATTTTTCGCTTCCTTTGTTGCTGCACTTTCACTTTTTGTTATTTTACTGATTCAAAATAAACTCAGTCTATTCAAAACATACTCGAAAAAAGATTACATTTATTCTATAGCGCTTGGTCTTCTTAACCCTTTTTTATATTATGTGATACTTTTCAAAGCATATACCCTGCTTCCTGCCCAGGAAGCTCAACCCCTGAACTTTATCTGGCCAATAATGATAGTTATCCTCTCCATTCCAATTTTAAAACAAAAGATTTCATTGAAAAGTTT
>JAGLWO010000297.1 GCA_023133395.1 Candidatus Cloacimonadota bacterium
AGCCAGCGAAGAATTTTATGGGTTTTCTAAAGAAGAAGCTATTGGCAAAAAAATGGAAGACCTGATCATACCCTATAAAAAGAGAAAAACTGCTATTAAGTTAGTAGATAGCTGGTTTAAAAAAGGTCTTGAAATCTATTCACGGGAACAGGTATTAATGCGCAAAGATAATTCTCCTATTGTTGTTCATTCCAGTCAGGTAATGCTGCGAAATCTGGATAATGAGATGGAATTATATAGCCTGGATATCAATATAACAGAAAAGAAAAAGGCTGAAGAAGCATTGAATGAATCATATAAAAAATTACAGCAATTAGCAAGAACTGATGCGCTCACTCAACTCTCTAACAGGCGTGATATACTGGAAAAACTCGAATATGAACAAATAAAATTTGAGCGTTCAAAAGAAACTTTCTCAATTGCAATAGGTGATCTGGATGACTTTAAAAATGTGAATGACGAATATGGGCATGATTGTGGGGATTTTGTGTTGAAACACGTTTCCAATCTAATGGTGGATATCGTAAGAAAACAAGATGTTTTAGCTCGATATGGTGGCGAAGAGTTTATGCTTCTTTTACCTCAAACGAGTTTAAAAGGAGCTTATCATATTGCGGAATTAATCAGAAAAAAGATTGCTAAATTTCCAATAACTTATAAAGATAAAGAAGTAACTATAACCATCACCTTTGGTGTGACTCTTTATAATAAAAAGATGAGTATGAATCAATGTATCAGTAAAGCAGACAAAGCTTTATATAAAGGTAAAGCAGAAGGAAAGAATAGAGTAATATTAGCAGAATCATAAATTTCCGATTAATTATTTTCAACTCGTGATTTAAAAAGATTTTTTTATCAGGAGATAAAATGCCAAAATTAAAACGTGAATTGGGTTTGCTTGGTGTTTTTTGTATAGCATCAGGTGCAATGATAAGTTCGGGGCTTTTTATACTTCCGGGACTAGCTTACTTTAAATCAGGTCCTGCTGTGATTGTTGCCTATCTTTTAGCAGGGATCCTAGTCATTCCCAGTATGCTTAGTAAGGCTGAATTAGCTACAGCCATGCCAAAATCAGGTGGAACTTACTTTTTTGTGGGGAGAAGTATGGGCGCAGGGTTTGGTACATTAGCAGGTATTTCTGCCTGGTTTTCATTAGCATTCAAAAGTGCTTTTGCTCTTCTGGGAATTGGAGCATTCTCAATAATTCTTTATCCTGCAATTTCAATCTGGCAAATTAAACTCATTGCAGTTGCATTTTGTATTTTATTTTCAGTAATTAATATAATTGGTGTGAAACATACAAGTAAACTTCAAAATTTTATTGTTATTGTACTTATCAGCATTTTAATGATTTATATCTTTAGAGGAATTCCTGCGGTTAAGAACCAGCATTTTCAGAATTTTATGATTGGTGATATGAAAACATTGTTTATGACTGCTGGGCTTATCTTTATTTCTTATGGAGGATTAACGAAAATTGCCAGTGTTGCAGAAGAAATCAAAAATCCATCCAGGAATATTCCCTTAGGTATGATCCTTTCCTTTGTTATCGTTACTTTAATTTATGTATTAGTAGTTTTTGTTACGGTTGGAGTGCTTGGTGATGGACTTCTTCGACCCGAACCAGCGAATTACTCTTTAACTCCGATTTCCGATAGTGCGAATGTATTTATGGGTAGTGTGGGGAAGATCGTTCTGGCTATTGCAGCGCTTTTAGCTTTTATATCGACTGCGAATGCTGGTATTTTAGCCGCTTCCAGAGATCCGATGGCAATGAGTAGAGATAGGTTATTGCCTTCGTTTTTTGAAAAAGTAAGTAAAAGATTTCAAACTCCACATGTATCAATTATTTTCACAACTTTTTTCATGATATCTGTAATTTTATTCTTAGATTTGGAAATGTTAGTTAAAACTGCATCAACCCTAAAAATTTTGCTCTTTTCTTTTGTAAATATAGCTGTTATCATAATGCGTGAAAGCGGGATTCAGAATTACCGTCCAAAGTTCCGTTCACCTCTCTATCCCTGGATCCAGATATTTGCACTCATTGCCTATGGCTTTTTAATTATTCAAATGGGAAAAACACCGATATTGATTGCCAGTTTATTTATGGTTGGTGGACTTCTCTGGTACTGGTTTTATGGAAGGATACGTTCAAATAGAGAGTCTGCACTTCTGCATATTATTCAGAGAATAAAAGCAAAAGATCTTCCTACAACTTCTCTGGAAACTGAACTAAAAGAGATAATTCGCGAAAGAGATAAAATACAAAAAGATAGATTTGACCATATCGTTGAAAAGAGCATCATTCTTGATATTAAACAACCTGTAACTAAAGAGGAATTCTTCAAAATGGTTTCAGATAAAGTTAGTTCAACCATTGACAAAAGTTACAATTATTTTTTAAAAAGGTTGATAGATAGGGAAGAAGAGAGTTCAACAGTTTTAACAGAGAATCTCGCAATTCCTCATATAATAATTGGTGGAGAAAATAAGTTTAATATACTTTTAGCCAGATGTAAAGATGGTATTTATTTTTCTGAAGAAGCCCCTAAAATTCAAATCGTCTTCGTTATTGCCGGCACAAAGGATGAACGTACATTCCATCTACAAACATTGGCTGCCATAGCCCAGATTGTTCAGGATCCGAACTTTGAGAAAAAATGGCTTAATGCCAAAAATGAAGAAGCTCTGAGGGATATTGTTTTACTCGGTG
>JAGLWO010000298.1 GCA_023133395.1 Candidatus Cloacimonadota bacterium
CTTCAGAATTACTGGATATTATCTCATTTTTCTCAAAATTCAAATCCAATTGCATTTGACTTCTCTTTTTCCACCACTGTACATATTCAAGCATTGTAATATTATTTATTTCTTTTCCATTAACAACTTCAAATACTTTATTGAAAACCTCAAAATGGTGATGATGTGGATGATGGTAAATGATAATAGGTTTATTCAACTCTATTTTTTCTTCTATAAGTTTCTTATAATAATTAATCATTTCTTCTTTGGAAAAATGGGACCTTCTTAAACGACCCAAACTAATCGGATGAATTGGAATTTGAAGGACTTCGGTAAATCTACCTTTAAAAAATGGATAAAATGGCAGATTATCATAATCCAGTGTAAATTCTGAAGAATATTCGAAAGCCAAATCTTCCAATACCTGTGCAAGTGCAGGATTCCAATCACCAAATGGAGCAGCAAATCCTTTTGGGTCGATGCTTGCTTTTTCGAGCTTAGAAAGAGCGGTCTTCAGATTATTGGAATTTCTTTCACAGTCATCAAAAACCAAGTGTTTTTCGCAATGTAGAGCCATTTCCTGATCTTGCATTTTAGAATAATTCTGCAGACGATCTTCAGATCCTGTATCCAGAAACCAAGTAGCTCTGATATTATTATCTTTGCAAACCTTATACATAGAATCGGCATCTTCTGAAGAGCAGAAATCCGTATCTAATCGAAAAATGAACATACTCTCCCAATCTCTGGGATAATACCATTTATGAACAAAAGGCAATCCTCTTTGTTGGTGAAGATATTCCAGAGACACTTTGATTATTTCTCTGATTTTACACTTGGAAACTCTAGCAACGATCTCGGAAGGTAGTTCTTTTCTTTCGGAATAAAATTTCTTCCGAACTGATTTCGAATCAAGAATCAGGGTATTGATATCAAAAGGAATGACTAATAGAAACCCGTTTCCAATTTGCTGATGATAAATTTTCAATCCTACATCAAGAACCTGTAAATCCTTACTTTTAATAATTTCTATCTTTGAATTTACATCAACCAATCCAACATTTGAAAATATTGAGTTTTCTTCTGATAGAAGATAAGATACTTTTTTTGTTTTCGTATTAAATCCACATATGTCAGCATATGTTTTGGAATAGAAAAGGACTGAACCTCCTGATCTTAAATATTGTAAGATAGGTTCTTTTTGATTTATATTCAACTTTTCTGGAATGATGATGACGGAAAAAATATCAGGTTCAGGAATAGTCTTAAAAGAAATGATTTCAAAAGAAACCCCGATCTGGTTGAGTAAAATTTCCCATCCGGGATGAAACCCGACTATTCCAATCTTTAATCTCATATTAATTTTTTTATTTCTTGAATTAGAAAATTTTCCCTTTTTTTCAATGAATAATTATCCAGTATCCTCTGTCTTGTTTCAGTACCTTTATCCGAATTCAGGGCTTCTTTAATTGCTTCTGCTGTAGCTTCCGGATCATCATAAGGTACATAATACCCAGTGTTGCCAACAACCTCTGGAATTGCACCTCTATCAGTAACTACAGGAACACATTCACAAAGCATTGCTTCCGCTAACGCACAACCAAACGACTCCTGAGCAGATAATTGAGCATAAACTTTTGCATGTCCGAAATGTGTCGACAACTCATCTGGTGGTGTATAACCTTTAAAAATTACATTGGAAGGTGCTATTGACTTTAAATAATCTATTGAATCATCAAGTTGCGGACCAATCAACAGAAAAGTAGCCTCGGGTAAGAAATTTGCTGATTTTACAAAAGTTTCAATTCCGTTTACTTTTT
>JAGLWO010000299.1 GCA_023133395.1 Candidatus Cloacimonadota bacterium
TGGAAGCGCTTCTTATTTATGAAGCAAGGAAAAATGGAATTAAACACATGGCTTTCAAACCTATCATTGCCTCAGGGAAAAATGCTGCTACTCTTCATTATGAAAAAAATAATTCCAAAATCGGGAAGAACGATCTGGTTCTCCTTGATGTCGGAGCTTCCTATAATAATTACAGTGCGGATATTTCCAGGACTTTTCCAGTTTCCGGTAAATTCACCAAGCGTCAGAAGGCAGTTTATGAAGAGGTTTTAAATATAAATAAAGCCATTATTAAAATGATCAAACCCGGAGTTAGTCTACCGGATTTAAATAAAAGAACTATTGAACTCATTACTGAAGCTCTCATTCGACTTAAACTTATCAAGGATAAAAAAGACTATAAAAAATACTATATGCACAGTGTATGTCATCATCTTGGTATGGATGCTCATGATATAGGTAAAAGAGATTCTATTTTAAAAGCAGGAAATATCATAACTGTTGAACCAGGAATTTATATTCCTGAAGAAAAAATCGGAGTAAGGATCGAAGATGATATTCTTGTTACAAAAGATGGATATAAGAATCTATCTGAGAATATCCCTAAAGAAATAAAAGAATTGGAAAAATAAAGTGGTTAAATAATTTTTTTTATTTCCTGTCTTTTTGTGTGTTTCGTGGGAAAAAGAGGTAAAAATGAAAATTGCAATATCACCAGGGACATTTGATCCCATAACAAACGGTCATATTGACGTTTTAAAAAAGGCTTCAAAAGTCTTTGATGAAGTTATATTAGCTGTTGCTGACGATTCGGGAAAGGATACAATATTCAGTTTAGATGAAAGAGTTGAACTCTGTGAAAAATCAACTAAAGATATGCCAAAAATAAAAGTGAAAAAATTCACAGGTTTAGCTGTGGATTTTGCTAAAAAAGTTAATGCAACTGTCATGATAAGAGGCTTAAGGGCTGTATCGGATTTTGAATATGAACTCTCTCTGGCTTTGATGAACAAAAAATTATATCCCGATGTTGAAACTGTATTTTTTGTACCTGATAATAAATATCTATATCTCAGCTCCACCATGATCCGTCAGGTTGTTACTCTGGGTGGGGATATAGAAGAATTTATTCCTAAGTGCGTTGAAGAAAAATTAATAGAAAAATTAAAAAAATAGGAGAAACTAATGAATAAAAAGAAATTAAATGTAAAACTGGATGAAAAAGTTGGAGAAGGAATTTATGCAAATTTTTTCATGATTTCAAATTCACCATCAGAATTTGTTATTGATTTTGGCAGAATCGTTCCCGGGTTACCCAGTGCAAAAATTTACAGCAGGATTTTAACCACCCCTCAACATGCTAAACAATTCCTGCATATACTTCAGAAGAACATGGATAATTTTGAAGACAAGTATGGTGAGATTAATCTTCCCGGGCAACCGGAAGATAAAGATATCGGTTTTAAAAGTACAGGACAAAATTCTTGACCTGAGAAGAGAAAGAATATTTTTTGTGCTTTCTAATTTTTTTAGAGTATTTAATAGAAATATAAGGAGTCTTAACTGATGAAGAATAGGAAAATTCGCGGATTGATTATCTTTGTTGTTCTAGTTGTAACTGCATATTATTTTGCACCTCTGGTAATTCCGAATCTACCTTCTTTCTGGACCAGCAAGCGTTTGAAACTGGGTCTGGACCTGCAGGGCGGCTCTCAGATACAACTGGAAGTTGATTATTCCAGACTTGAACTTTCAGAGAAGGAAAAAGAGGACGCTGTGAAAACTGCTCTCCAAATAATTAGGAACCGCATTGACCAGTTCGGTGTTGCTGAACCTTCATTACAGAGAGTTGGAAATACCAATAGAATTATTATCCAGTTGCCTGGTTTAAAAGATCCGGGTAGAGCAAAAGACCTGATTGGTAAAACTGCTATGCTTGAATTTAAATTACTTGCTTCAGGTGAACAGATGCAGGAAACTTATGAAAAACTTGATAAATATCTTCATGAGAATCTGGATAAATATGAGTACTTAAAAGAATTTGCTGATATTGAAGAGGAAGAGGTTATCGATATTCTCGAAACTATAGATGAAGAGGAAGAAATCGAAGAAATAAATAAAATATTTACGAATCTCATAACCTCCGAAGATGGCTACCCGATGATAATCGAATATGAAAATATTCCTGTATTTAAAAAACTTCTTAAAGACGAAGATTTCCTCATGAATGTTCCAGCAGGATTGCAGTTGGCGATTGAAAAAGAAAATAAAAATGATGTTTATGCTCCACGTAAGATCTTTATTCTTTATAAAAAAGCAGAAATTACCGGTAAATACCTTGAGAATGCAATCACAAGAATCGGGCAAGGATATAGTCCTAAAGATCAGGGACCTTATATACTGCTGAAGTTTAACAAGACAGGTGCCAGGAAATTCAAAACTATCACAGGACAAAATATAGATAAAAAATTAGCAATATTACTGGATGATGTGGTTTATATCGCCCCGGTAATTGAAACGAGAATTCCAAATGGTGAAGCCAGGATTACCGGTTCATTTACAATTGAGGAATGTCATGATCTTGTGATTGTACTTAATGCAGGTAGTCTCCCTGCCCCTGTAAATATTATTGAAGAAAGAACAGTGGGTCCAACACTTGGTTCAGATAGTATAAAAGCTGGTGTAATGGCTGCAATCATTGGCATGGCAGTAGTTGTACTTTTTATGATCGTTTACTATGGTCTTTCAGGCTTTTTAGCTGATATCGCAGTATTCATCAATGTTGGATTTATTATTGCTGTAATGACAATGCTGGAAGGAACACTTACCATGCCCGGTATTGCAGGTATGATTCTTACTATAGGTATGGCAGTAGATGCTAATGTGATTATTTTTGAACGTATCAGAGAAAACTTGAGACTGGGAAAAACCATAAGAACTGCTGTTGATAGTGGGTTCTCCCGTGCGCTTGTTACAATCTTGGATGCGAATATCACTACACTTATCACAGCATTGGTACTTTATCAATTCGGAACTGGTCCAATAAAAGGTTTTGCTGTAACATTATCCATCGGAATTGTGGGCTCTATGTTTGCTTCTATTGTACTGGTTAAAGCTATTTTTGATGGATTTATTATCAATATGGCAAGGAATAAACTGAGTATCTAGGGGGATTAATGAGATTCTTTGGAGAAACTAAAATAGATTTCATAGGAAAACGTAAAATTGCTTTTGTTATTTCAATAATTGTAATTCTCGCTGGTATTGTTTCACTGCTTGTGAATAAAGGACCGAGATATAGTATCGACTTTACCGGTGGTGTTTCACTGGAATTGGATTTATCTCCTGTAAGTGAAGAAGCAGATGTAATAGAAATTCAAGAGATAAGAGATGTCCTTACTCAAGAAGGTATTACCGGTACAGAAATGCAGGAAATAAAGGATTCTGAAGGTCGCACTTTAGTTCTGATTAAAACTAAAGCTGTTGGTGATATAAAAGATATAAAAGAGAAAACCAGCAAAAAGATAGTCGATATCATTAAGAAGAATTTCCCGAACAATGTTAAACCGGAAACCTTAATACGTCTTCAGGAAGAGGTTGGTCCGAAGATTGGTGAAGAACTTAGAGGGAAAGCAATTTTAGCCATTTTCTGGGCTCTTTTGGGAATTATTATCTACATCTGGTGGAGATTTGAATTTACTTTTGGAGTTACTGCAGTTATTGCTCTTTTTCATGATGTTATAATAACTGTGGGTATCTTTTCATTAGCAGGTAAGGAAATCAGTCTTTCCATCGTGGCTGCTCTACTTATGATAGTGGGTTATTCCTTGAATGATACAATTGTGGTATTCGATAGGATTCGTGAGGACCTGAAGATTTTCCGAAGGGAATCTTACGGAAGTGTTATCAACCATAGTATCAATGAAACTTTAAGCAGGACGATAATTACGTCGTTAACTACATTCATGGTTGTACTCAGCTTATTCATCTTTGGTGGAACTGTTATCCACGATTTTGCATTTGCTATTCTAATTGGTGTTGTGGTTGGTACATATTCTTCAATCTTTGTTGCCAGTCCGCTTATGGTTGAACATTTTAATAGAAGACAAAAAAGACTGGGTTCCAAAAGTACTAAGAGGAGATAGTAGGATAAAATATTTTAGCTACCTGTTATATGTCAGACAGCTTTTTTTATTAAAACCGTTTAATTCAAATCTTTTTAAAATAATTGAATTTAATATTTCTATCTACAAATTCCCACATCGGAATATTTTACGAAATCAATGAATATCTGTTGTTCTTCTGTAATATCTGGAATCTCTTCCGTCTTTTG
>JAGLWO010000003.1 GCA_023133395.1 Candidatus Cloacimonadota bacterium
TATGCACAACATGAAGATATTGTTAGAATTCTTATGAATGAAATAAATAATGTCTTTTCTTTAGATTCAGAGAAATTTGAATGGAAAACAGTTCACGAAATGAGTCTATTTCAACTTGGTTGGTTAAATATGTTTAACACATTACGTTCAGTTAAGCGATTTATCAATTTAGTATGTTTTGAATATTCAAGAGTTAAAGAAAAAGTTAACAGGGCTGATTTCTTAATGATAATTGCCTTGAAAATGTTTTATCCAAATGTATACAATTCTTTATTTAATAATAAGGCACTTATAACTGGTACTCGAAGGAGTTTTAGTATGGTTGTTGAAGATATTAAAAAAGTCGATAAAGATATTATGGATGAAATGTTAAAATCTTTTAGTGATGAATTTAAAAATAAAAACATGGCTTTACTTTATGAATTGTTCCCATATATTAAGTATATTTACGAAAATAAACATTTCGGAGAAGAAGAACAAATTGAAGCTCGAAAAGAAGGAAGGATCTGTGCAGTAGAAAATTTTGATCAATATTTTTCAACTCATTTACCCGATAATCATCTGTCATATAGGGATATACAAAACATTATAATGAATATTGATGATCAGCAAAATTTTGAAAACACATTAAAAGATTTAAGTGACAAAGGTACTTTATGGAGTTTTTTATACAGATTCAGAGATTATAGTAAAGATATTAAGAATGAATCTATTCCGATAATTATAAATTCCTTTCTTAATATTTCTGATTACTTTAAAACAACCTTAAAAGAGGTTAATGCAATGCCACTATTTTCAAGTCAGTTAATAAGATACATTATTTTCAACTTATTAATGAAAATACAGGCAGAAGAAAATCGGTTTGAACTAATAGAGAATGCTATAGTAACTTCAAAAGATAGTATATATACAGTTATTGATACTGTTAATTTCATTGAAGGTAATCATAATAACAAACGAGTTGAAGATGACCCTGATGTTTTATTTCATAACAGATTAGATATTGATAAATTAATTTCATTAGCCGTTGATAGAATAAGAAACTATGCTAAAATCGGTAAACTAAAAACAGCAAAAGAGCTAAAAACAATCCTATTGTGTTACAAAGATTGGGAAAAGGATCATCCTCTATATACAAGTAATTATGAGGGAATTATTAATTCAGATGAAGATCTATTGAATTTCTTAAGATATTTTATAAGTGGTACTTCTCATTATTCAGATAATATACTTACAAAAAAAGAAATAATGATAGATATTAAATCACTAAAACGTATTACTCCTTCAGGTGAAATAAATGAGATTCAAAAACGTATTGAAAAATTACTAAAAGAAAAATCTCAATTGTCAGATGAGCAGAAAGAACTTTGTGAATTGTTTATTGAAAGTTCGAAAGAAAAACAGAAGTAGACTGTTATGGTTTATAAGAAGATTAAAGATATGTGTGAAAATGTTGCTAAAACACTGAATTCTGTTTATAATATGGAAAAGAAAGAAAGTATAATATTTCCCACTTATTCTGATAACAAAACAATTCGTATTAGTGAGCAAGAAGCTAGAGTATTGTTTTATAATGAACTGATAAAATATAAAAATATTACTTTTTCAATCGAAACACCTACAAAATTACATTATGCTGGGTTTGCGAAGCATGAACCTGTTGTTTATAATTCTGGAATAAATGGAAGTTCTGCTTCTATTGATCTTTCAATTTACGATAATGATGATCATATTATTCCAAAAATAAATATGGAGTTTAAATCAGGCCAACCTTCGATTTCAAATATCCAAAAGGATCTTCTCAAACTTTATTCTGAACCTGGCGATGGTATCTGGTTTCATTTACATAAAACAACACGTACTCAAGAGACAATGAAATGTTTAGTTAACAAATTTAATTTATCAATAGAAAATATCATAAACTTCTACAAAAATAAGAATATTGAATATATTTCAGATAAAGATTTTTTTAATCTCTCCAAAGAAATTTACTTATTTTTAGTATTATTAAACAAGAATGAGTCAAATCCCATAATTAAAAAATGTAGTGTTAGAATATCAAAAAATAAAGAATTAATCTATGAAAATAACGAATTGAAATATGTTACTATTAAATAGAAAATTACATGTAAAACCAAACCACCGGGCACTATTGAGTGGGAATAGAATAAATCAGAAATTAGAAACCTAAAACCATAAAACCCACTATTAATACAACATCCCAAAAATCAATCTTACCCCTCAATTCCATATAGAAAGAGAAAACAATTTTTTTTCTTGACATATTATTAACTTAATAATAGTTGGGACTTGTTAGCATAAGGAAGCAAATAGTAATGAAAAGTTGTTAACAAAAAAAATAAGGAGGTAATGAGATTTGACTGTAACAATTGATCATAATAAAAAATTCAGGAAAGAATTGAACTCAGGAATTGTTTCTTTAGTTCTGTTGAGTGTGCTGACCCAGGCAAAGGAACCAATGTATGGATATCAGATCGCAAAGAATATCGAGGGAAAAGGAGAGAATGTTCCGATGATGAAGCAGGGAGCACTTTATCCTGTACTGCGTTCACTGGCTGCTGCGGGTTTATTGGATAGCCATGTGGATCCATCAATTACCGGTCCGCCAAGACGTTATTATCAGATTACCGATTCAGGCATGCAGACTTTATCGGAATGGAAAAAGATCTGGAATGAAACCAAAACCTTTATCGACAACATTATAGGAGGAGAAAATGTATAAAAGCATAGATGAATTCTTATCTGTTCTAAAACGAGAACTGAAAGGAAACGATAGAGCTCTGATCCAGGATGCTCTTTCTGATGCTGAGGAACATATACGAACGGCTCTGGAAAACATTATGAATACCAAGCAGGAAATTACAGAAGAGGAAGCACTTTCACAAGCCATTGAGAGTTATGGAGATCCATCTGAAATAGCAGCAGATTACAAAAAACTTGATGAATATTTAACACCTATGCTTGCTCCTTCTGATAAGGTTGACAGGCGTCCATGGTGGAAAAAATTCCTGCTGATAATTGCTGATCCCAGAGCATGGGGAGCATCTCTTTATATGCTTATCTCCATTCTAACAGGGATAATTTACCATACGTGGGCCGTTTGCGGATTATCAGTTTCACTACCTTTGTTAATCTTTATCATTGGTCTCCCGCTTGCTGGATTCTTCCTGCTTTCCGTGAGAGGTATTGCCCTGTTGGAAGGTAGAATTGTGGAAGCTCTGTTGGGAATGCGTATGCCGCGAAAACCGATGTTCATGAGTAAAGACAAGGGATGGTGGGGTAAATTCAAAGCACTTGTTTCTTCCGGTATCACATGGAAAGCGCTTGTTTATATGCTACTGCAAATGCCTTTGGGCATATTTTATTTCACTCTGATAATAACTCTATTTGCAGTGTCGTTATCGTTTATTGCAGCACCGATCCTGGAACTGGTATTTCATTTGCCAATGGAGATCAATGGAACAGATGCTTATACTCACAAATGGCTTCTTCCATTATTACCCGTTGCAGGTGCACTTCT
>JAGLWO010000030.1 GCA_023133395.1 Candidatus Cloacimonadota bacterium
AAATATCTATGCTTCCAACATTTCCCCCGAAATATTCTACAAAATAGAAATCCCAACTGGTGCCATTCCATCTAACATAATTAAGGTTATGACCATCTCCATAATAGGCAATGCACGGATTATCGTTAGAATCAAGATCAAGCGAAGTACCCCAGGCAAGACCGTTAGACACAATCTCAATTTCCCAGGTTTCATCATTCCAGGATGCGTATTTAAGATAGTCACCGTAATTATCATAGTAGCTAATATGGGGATATCCCAGACTATCAAGTTTTAGAGAATTAAACTCACCAACACGTCCTGATTCATAGTCTACCACCTGAAGGTCCCAGTATGTTCCTGTCCAAACAGCATACTTAAGACAATAACTATCGCCATCATCCCCTGTATAACTGATATGTGGACGATTATCACCATCTATTGCAATAGAAGTAACCTCAGCAACAGTATATGTAATGTTTGACTGATCCAACTCAGTTATCTCCCAATCTGTTCCATTCCAGAAGGCATACCTGATTATACTAGGTGGTGGCATATTAGGATAAAGTCTGCCTATGTAATAAGCAATATGGGGATAGTCAAAGTTATCAAGAGCAAGCGAAAGATATCGTCTATGTTGATTTAATAAATCAGGATCAACAATCTCTATCTCCCATTCATAGGCAACAATTGTGCTTGAAAGAATGAGAACCATAACTACTAAAGCGATTACTTTTTTCATTATATTCACCTCTTTTATTTTAATATTACACATTTTTTAGTTTCACTGTAATTTCCAGCAGTAATACGGTAGAAATATATACCGGAAGTAACAGATTTGCCATTCTCATCCTTGCCACTCCATACAACCTGATGTGTACCAGCATTCAATCTATCATTTACCAATGTTTTAACTTTCTGTCCTTTAATGCCAAATATTTCCAGGACCACTTTTGAATCCGATTTAAGACTGAAATTTATAGTTGTCTCAGGATTAAACGGGTTGGGGTAATTGCCAAAAAGCTCTGTCTTAAGAGGAATAAGAACACCATTTGCATCCACAGGATTATGTTCAATAATTGCATCAGGTGACATTACAGATTCATAACCACCATCATAGACTGCAGTAATATTATAAGTATATGTTCCTGCGGGCATATTCTCATCAAGATAGGAAGTTTCTATTATATTATCAGCTATCTGAACCAGATCTCTGTAAACCCTGTAATAAGAAAGAGCTCTTACTGCAGGTGCGTTCCAGGTTACCAGGATATCCTGCTGTTGTGTTACTGCCTGCGGGTTTTGAGGTGCAGACAATATCACCTCAATGGTTACCACATTGGATGGCAAGGATTCACCAACATCATAAACTGCTGTTACATAATATGTATAGTCTGCTTCTGCCAAAGCCAGGTCATCATAGAACAAATCATCTGGATTCATAGTTTCATAGATAACTTCATCATCCCGATACACCTTGTAACCAAGAAGGTCGCGAGATTCATCGCTGGGAATTGGTTGTTCCCATTCAAGATGAACATCGTTGTAGTCCACAATAGTTGCTTCAAGATTATTGGGAGGATTCATTTGATTCATCGGATCTGGCTCTGTTTTTGCAATGTAAACTTGAGTACCTGGTGAACCGGATGGCCAATCGTAACCAGCCACTATATAGCCATTTTCAGGTGTAATTTGAATGGAGTGGATGTGATTGTAACCATAGCTGGGAAGAGAATATGTCCAGGTTGTATTACCTTCGGAATCGGTTTTCCTAAGTAAATCATTGATTGCGGATTCAGCAAAGATGTAGCCGCCATCCGGAGTCTGCTTAACATGGGAGCCGGTACAATAACTTGTTGGATAAAGCTTTGTCCAGAGTGTATCACCATCTGCGTTAGTCTTTATAACACAGGGGCTAAGAGTTGTACCAATATAACCATATCCACTAACGATATAGCCCCCATCTGTGGTCTGCTGTACATTAAGTCCTCTTCTCCCACGCGAAAAAGTTTTTGTCCAGATTGTATCACCCACAGAGTCAGTCTTGACAAGACTGACATCACTTGATCCTGCACCACCTCCAGTACTTCCGGTAACGATATAGCCCCCATCTGTGGTCTGCTGCACATCCCACGCCCAGTAAGGACCACAATATTTTGTCCACATTACATCACCCTCTGAGTCGATTTTGTGTAATGTCATTTTCTGTCCACCACTATTCCATCCCATACCAGCAATAATATAGCCTTCATCAGAAGTACGGGAAATAGAATTACCTTGGGAAATTGTAGTATAGGTTCTTGACCAGACTGTATCTCCTACGGAATTCACTTTAAGGGTGAAACATTTCAAAGAAATACCATTCCAATCGCCATATCCTGTAGCAACATAGCCACCATCGGAGGCGAGGTCAATAGAATAAAGTGCTTCATTACCTGCATTGAAAAAATCGTATCTCCTTGTCCAGAGAGTATCACCATCAGAGTTGACCCTAACGAGATAATAATCCTCATCATCAACCTGTCCGATAAATCCACAGGCAATATAACCATTATCGGGTGTAACCTGAATCCCCCTGCCTTGAGCATATTCACCATATAGGTTTACCCATTCTATTGCTGGGGCCTGTGAATACAGTGCTTGAGGTAAAATTGTCGAAATTAGAATCATAACGCCTATAAACTTAATCATTAGATTACTCATTACAGGGGCAGAAAATAAAACTCGTACTCTTGAATTATCCCGATTTTCGAGATTTGGTCTTTTAAACATTTTTTCCTCCTTTTTTGCTCGTTTCAAATCCAACAGCTACCAGAAGATAACAAGCATATTTTTATTATAACTAATAAAATAAATTATTTGTTTTTTCTTTTTAGAATAAATTCTTCATAAGTTATCGCTTTTTGCCAATAAACTTCAAATAACTCTTTCATACCTTTTACTAAATTAGAACCTTGAATAATCGCTATGCTAAAACTTGTTCCGGGTATTATATCATCCTCTATGGCGAACATTAAAATCCTGCTATCAAAAATCATCATTTTCAAAGGTAATTCAGGAACAATTTTTACTTCCTCTCCAGCTTTTATATACATTTCAATTGCTAATAAATCCACTAATTTCTTTACTTCATTTACTTCATAAATTACTCTATATTTAATTCCTTTCTTTAATCCTTTTGTTTCTTCAACATTCCTGTTTACCATAGAATAAGGAGCTCTATTAAATGAGAGCACTTCTTCTTTTGCACTCTGTTCAAAAGAAAGCACTTTTTCAACTATTTGAGTTGAATTTTGTATAATTTCTATGCGCTGAAGATTGTTATTTTCTTTTTTCCCTCTTTGATATTGTCTTTCGAGATCGGTCACCATCACTTGCAATATATCCATTTGTTTTTGGGTCTTATCTATAAAGTTACCTATCCCAATGCTAGGATTTTCCGCTTTGTATTTTTTAACTTTTCCAGGTATCAAAGAACATAAACCTCTATTCAATAGCTTTTGTAACACATAATAAATCTTCTGCTGCGGAACACCTGAAAGTTTAACAATTTCCCCAACCTGAGAAATACCTTTTTCTAATAAAGCAAGATATACCTTTGCTTCACTAAAAGAAAGACCTACTTCAAAAAGTATATTAATATAATTTTCTTTCACTTTAACTCCTACTATTATTTTCTATAATCACCACCATTATGAGTAGTAAAAAAAAATTTTAATTTTGATGTCAAGAAAAAATGTTCTTTTAGTATTTAATTTCCATTGTTACTTCTGACTTTCTATAAAAAAACGCTCCGAATTTTCGGAGCGTTGTGATAGTTTTCTCTAAGTTGAGATTATTTAAGTAAAATCATTTTCTTTGTGGAAGTATAATTTCCTGATTTTAATTTGTAGAAATAAATTCCGCTGGCAACAGGTTTATTATTCAGATCGGTTCCGTTCCAGATAATTGTGTGGTTTCCTGCTGGAAGGGTTTCATCTACGAGTTTTTTCACTTTCTGTCCTTTGATGTTGTAAACTTCCAGAGTTACATGGTTCGCTTCACTCAAGGAGAAAGCGATATTTGTTGTTGGGTTGAATGGATTCGGATAATTATATAAGATAACATCTTTATCACACAATCTACACTCATTCTCATCAATTCCTACATTCCCGGAAACATCAAGAACAACAATACCTCCATGAGCACCTTCATCAACAAAACACCATAGTTCCTCTGCTTCCAACTTTAACCTCATTCTTAGTACTCTTGTATCATTTGAATGATAATCCAGATGCTGTACATCATCAGGACTTGTATATTCAAAGAGATGCCAGCCATCGTTACAGCCCATAAATATGTAATTACCAACCTTGCTGACACAACGTCCCCATGCAGTGGAGTAAAAGTAAATCTGCTGAACATTACCAAGGTCTAAAATATCATACACTCTCAGTCCATCAAGATGGGATGTAAACAGAAAAGAACCAATATTAATAGCTCCGGATGTATATGTATAACTATTGGTTCCATAAGTACCAAGAGAGACAAGCGGATCAGGTGGAACATTCTCTATAATTCTGAAGTTGCCATCCCAGAATCCTGTACCGGACTGCCTTGTTGCTATCAGCAATGTATCCTGGTAAGGTATAATATCATGGCTAACATCACTGGTGCTATAAAGACTACCTGTAAGAATTGGATTAGAAGGTTGGGAAACATTTATTCGGAAGTAATCCCCGGGATAGTTGTGGAAGATAACATTACCATTATGATAAATTATCGGATCAAATTGAGCCCATATTGTGCCGCATGGTTCCAAGCCAGCTAAGAACTGGTAACCAGTATTACTAATCTGATAAACGAAGAAGATAGGCGTACCAGCTAAATGCCCCATTGCCCCATCAAGTGCATAAAGAAACGAGTCTATTACACAGAATTGAGCCAATACATGACCTCCACCAGGGTCAATTGTATACTGATGGGTTAGATTAAAGTTCTCATCAATATCAAAGTATCCGATCCCACCATCATATGGAGAGATGAAGATACCATCTTCGTACAACTCAAAGTCGTGTATCCATCCCCAGGGAATGTGCTCTTTTATTGTTAAATCCTGTGCGAATGCTTTCCCAGCAGTGAACAGTGATGCCACAATTATAAAAATAAATATAATCACTTTGTATTTATAATACTGCTGAAAATTAATGGTCTCGATAAATCTTATTTTTTTCATTTTTCCTCCTTTTTTTTAGGTTACAAAATAAAGCAAAATAGATAGTGTGGAGAATTCTTACAAAAAATCAGGAAGAACACTCCACACTTTAACGAAGCCTGTACTGAGCACTTCGACTTCGTTCAGTACAGGCTTCGCAGAAGTGCTCTGCTTGAATGTGACCTCGCGTGGTTAATGTTTATTACTCTACAACGGCAGTAACTTGATAAAACTTTTTGTTATTGACTGCTCCACCACCAGAATGCGTATATGTGGTATCAGCAGTTTCACCCAAATAAGAAAACGGTGGATCGGGAGTATCGCCATAGTAGATATTGTAGTGATCTACAGTGATCGGGTTACCGATAGTTGTTGTTTCCACTGGATCCCATGTTAACACCGCATCATTTCCTGTGATTTCTATAGTTACAACCGGTGGAATAGGTTTAAATTCGGGTCCTATTCTTATAAGATAAACATCGCTACCACTTTTGCCACAAATGATGTATCCACTATCCTCAGTCTGTTGAACTGAATAAGCTGCATCTGCACTTGTTCCTCCATAGGTCTGGGTCCAGAGTGTATCACCCAGTGAATCTACTCTCACGACATAAATATCATAATTACCAGCTCCAAAAGACTCTGTTTCCCCGGTAATTATGTATCCTTCATCCCAAAGCACCTGCTTAACTGAATAGGCTTTATCCCACTCTATCCCACCATAGGTCGTTTCCCATTCTGCATCGCCATTAGCATCTCTCTTTATAAGACAAAAATCCCACTTTTGTGTATCATTGGGCCATGTTTCTCCTGCAATAATATATCCCCCATCAGAAGTTTGTTGAACCGCATTGCCATATTGATCATCTCCAAGATTAATAGTCTGCGTCCAGATTGTACTCCCATCTGAATCGGTTTTGGCAAGATAAACATCATTGGGAGACATCATCCAGCCTGCGGTAATGTATGCCCCATCATCGGTCTCTTGAACCTCTTTCCACCAACTCATCATCCCTTCTCCATATGTCTTTGTCCAGATGACTTCACCATTAGTATCAGTTTTTATGAGATAGTCTTTAGGAAAAAAACTGGGTGCCGTTGTTCCGGCAATGATATATCCACCTTCAGTAAGTTCATCAACAGAATAACATATTTCAGTACCTGTTCCTCCAATGGTCTTTGTCCAGACAGTATCACCATTAGCATCTGTTTTTATAAGATAAACATCCTCATACCCGGCACCAAAAGACGATGTCTCTCCTGCAATGATATACCCTTCATCTGCAGTCTGTTTAACTGAATATCCTTTATCACTCTGTGAACCTCCATAGGTCATTGTCCAGGTGGTATCACCATTGGCATCGGTTTTGATAAGATAGACATCATTACCACCTGCACCATAAGAGTTTGTATATCCGCCAATTATGTACCCACCATCAGAGGTCTGTTGAACAGAATAGCCTACTTCAGTACCTGTTCCTCCATAGGTCTTTGTCCAAAGAATACCAGGTGCTGTTTGTGAGAAGGATAAAGAGCACATGCAAAACAATACAATAATTAACAATATTTGTTTTTTCATAATTAACCCCTATTTTAATAAAATCATTTTCTTTGTTTCACTCACAAAATCATCAGATTTTATCCTATACAGGTAAACACCTGATGATACCTGATTATGATCTTGATCGGTTCCATCCCAAACAATTGAAGATTGAAAATTGAATATTGAAAATTGCTTTACTTTTTGACCTTTGATATTATAAATAATTAACTCTGCGTTCTCTGTGTTCTCTGTGGTGAATTTGATAGTCGTTGTCGGATTGAATGGATTGGGATAGTTCTGAGATAAGTAAATTTTTGGGGGAATATCATCAGGTTGGTTTTCAATACCTGTTACATTCACATTTCCAAGAGAATCCGTCTTTATAAGATAGACATCCATAGTACCCGCACCAAAAGATTCTGTTTGTCCTGCTATAATATATCCATCGTCAGAGGTCTGCTGTATAGAGTAGCCCATATCACTTCCAGTTCCACCAAAGGTCCTAGTCCAGAGTGTATCGCCTGAAGAATATATCTTTATAAGATAGACATCAGAATTGCCCGAACCAAAAGAGCTTGTATATCCTGCAATAATATATTCATCTTCTGAAATTTCTTGGATCGAATAGGCTTCATCACCACCTGATCCACCAATAACCTTTGTCCATAGAGTATCACCAATAGAATCGGTTTTTATAACGTAAACATCCTTGGAACCAGCGCCAAAAGACTCTGTATATCCTGCAATGAGATAGCCGCCATCTTGTGTCTCTCGAACTGAAAAACCCTCTTCATCATTTGGTCCTCCATAGGTCTTTGTCCATAGAGTATCGCCCATAGAATCGGTTTTAATCAGGTAAACATCATAGGCACCTGCACCATAGGAAGCAGTAAACCCTGTAATAATGTATCCATTATCAGATGTCTGTTGAACTGAGTATGCCCAATCATAGTCATCTCCTCCATAGGACTGGGTCCAGAGAATATCTCCATTAGCATCAGTCTTGACAAGACAAACATCAGGAGCTTCACCATAATCCTGTGATATTCCTACTATGACGTAACAGCTATCAGAGGTTATTTGAACTGAATAACAGTATGTCAAAAACCCCCAACCATGTGCTTTTGTCCAGAGTGTGTCACCAAGGGAATCTGTTTTTAGAAGATAAATACTGAAGAAACTTGGGCCAAATGACATGGTATTTCCAGCGACAATATATCCATTATCAGAGGTTTGCTGAACAGAATAGGCTTCGTCAGGACTTGTTCCTCCATATGTCTTTGTCCAAGTGGGATCGCCATTGGCATCGGTTTTTATCAGATAGATATCGTAATCACCTGCACCGAAAGAGGTTGTGTGACCTGAAATGATGTAGCCACCATCAGTTGTTTGCTGAACTGAATCGCCGCTGTCATTTTCTGTCCCGCCATAGGTGCTCTCAAAGGTTATCTGTGCTCCAAGAGTGATGGGGAAGAGCAAAGCAACAAAGATAATTGCTCCTATCAATACAACACTTTTTTGTGTATACATAATATTCTCCTTTTTAAGTTTTTTCTTTTTACTTATTAACTTTATAATGATTACTTTTCAATGAAAGTATCTCTCCTATTTTAGACATTAACCCTGTTAAATGACTCCTTTTATACCTATGCTGAATCTAACGAAGGTTGCATTCATTGGGCAAGCATTCCAAGAGTCCCCTACCTATCATTTAAGTTAAAATTTCATATATCTTTTTCTTTACCCCCCTTTTTCCCTTATTTTTTCCAATAAAAAATGTGCATCTAAAACAAATCAGATACACATTATTATTATACTTTCTCTTTAATCTTAAACTCTTCAATGAACATTGATTTTTCCCAATAGATTTCGAATAATTCTATCAGAGCATCTGTGAGATCAGAATGCTCAACTACTATAGAAGTTAAATCATTTTTTAGTCCTTCTCTGTTTTTAAGAGTAAACATTATTTTATTTTCGTCAGAAATGATAAGTTTAAGTGGTAGCTTTTCAATTAAACGAATTTCTTCTCCTCTTTGTTCATAATATTTTACCCAACTAATAAATTCTTCCAGATTATTCTCTTCAATTTCATAAATTGCTTTGAATTTTGGTCCTTTTCTAATAACATTATCGTATTTCTTTTTTGATGCATAAGGAGGTTTATTAAAAGTTCTGAAAACCTTGTTACAATTGTTAGCCATTTCTTCAGCCTTTTTAATCATGCTTGTTTTGGTTGTATAAACCTGAACATATTCTAAGGATGAAGAAGTATCTTCCTGTTTATCATACACTTCCTTTAATATTATGGCAGTTTCTTTCATTCTTTGTTCTTTTCTTTTCTGCAATTCTATCAGGTTGTGAATAGCTACTTCAGGATTTACAGCTTTGAATTTTTTAACTGCACCGGGAACTGTTACACAAAATCCTTTTTCTATCAGGAGGTTTAAAATATCATATATTCTTCCTCGCGGGACATTACCAATCTTAGTTATTTCCGTGGCACTGGCAACATTCTGTTTTAATAGTACAGAATATGCTTTTGCTTCATATTCGGTTAATCCGATCTCTACTAATTCACTGATTATATTTACCATTTGCATCTCACACTATTTTTTTTCGCAACTTTCAGTGTCAAAAAATTATTAAAGGGGATTATACGTCAAGTAATTTATTGTAACTTTCAGTTGCTAAATTATTATTAAACTAAAAAAGCCCCATTCGGCAGCTACCGAATGGGGCTTTTAAATTAGTAAATTACAGCCTATTTCAAGAGGATCATTTTCTTTGTGGAAATATAATTTCCTGCTTTCAATTTGTAGAAATAAATACCAGAAGTAACAGATTTTCCGTTCTCATCCTTACCATTCCATACAACCTGATGTGTACCTGCATCCAGTTTTTCATTTAGGAGCGTTTTTACCTTCTGTCCTTTTATATTGTAAATAGTTAATTTGGTGTTTTTCTCGGTGTTCTTAGTGGTAAATTTTATAGTAGTCTCCGGATTGAATGGATTGGGATAGTTCTGATAAAGGTCAACTTTTGTAACCGGTGGTAGTGTTGGTTCATAAACTTCAACTCCGATATTGTTACAGGTGAATGTAACTTCTCTTGTCTCACCTTCTGCTAATGAGGGTTGACCCTGGTACCAGATATACATCAGAGCGAAATTATCTTCAACTACCACAGCCATCGCATCTGTGTAGATAATTTCAATGTCTTCTGCTCTGAATGGAAGAATTATTGCAGGATGCCGCTCTCCCCACTTGCTGGTAAAACCAGGATTGCCTTCTCTATTCATTGTTATTTTAAATGTTACTGTATCTTTTTCTGTTCCCTCATTTATAATAAGTTCACTTGCAAAGAGTGGAGTCATAAATACACCTTCATTGGACATTTT
>JAGLWO010000300.1 GCA_023133395.1 Candidatus Cloacimonadota bacterium
CCTAAAAACAAAGATTGGTATAGAACGATTCCTAAGAAAAAGAAAAGATTGGCTTTGAAAGTTGCTTTAACTGAAAGAGCAAAAGAAAATCAAGTGATAATTCTTGAATCTCTTAAATTTGAAAAACCAAGTACAAGAACCGCACAGGAATTACTTTCTAAAATTACTCCTGAAAAAAGTAAGAAACTCATTCTCATAGATGGTAGTGATTCTGCAGTCATCAGATCATTCAGTAATATTCCCTATGTTAAAATGGATAGAGCAGATAGCATTTTTGCCTATGAAATCCTTAACTGCAATTGCCTGGTTCTTACTGAAGCTGCATTGAATAAAATGAAAGAGGTATTTGTGTAATGAAAAATCCAAGAGAAGTTATTATAGCTCCAATGCTTACTGAAAAAACCACTTCCCTGCAGAACGCAAATAATAACTATACATTCAAAGTGAGCTTAAATGCCAATAAAATCGAAATTGCTGAAGCTATTGAGAGAATTTTTAATGTCAATGTTCTCAGTGTTAACACAATCCGTCAGCGAGGGAAAAATAAGAGAATGGGAAGATTCGTTGGTAAACGTGCGGATTGGAAAAAAGCTATTGTAAAATTAAAACAAGGTGATTCCATAACTGAATTTGAAACATAAAAAGGGAGTATAATTATGGGAATCAAAAAATATAGACCAATCACACCTACGTTGAGATATAAAACCGGTTACACTTTTGAAGAAATAACCGAAAAAAAACCGGAAAAATCTTTGACCAGACCCCTTCCTAAAAGAGCTGGAAGAAATCATCATGGTCATATTACCTGCAGACACCGTGGTGGTGGACACAAAAGACATTACAGGATTGTTGATTTTAAAAGGAAAAAACACGATATCCCAGCAAAAGTAGCAACTATTGAATATGATCCCAATAGAAGCGCCAGGATAGCACTTTTATATTATGTAGATGGTGAAAAAAAATATATTCTTGCTCCGCTCGGATTAAAGGTCGGGGATACTATAGTGTCGGGTGAAAAAGCTGAGATCAGAGTTGGGAATGCTCTCCCGCTTGATAGAATCCCTCTTGGAACAATAATTCACAACATTGAATTCAAAGAAGGAAGAGGTGGACAGATCGCTCGTAGTGCGGGTTCATATGGTCAGTTGATTGCAAAAGAAGGCGATTATGTTCATGTTCGTATGCCATCCAATGATGTTCATTTTATCAGAAAAGAATGTTATGCAACAATAGGACAGGTTGGAAATACAGAGCATAATTCAATTGTTCTTGGAAAAGCAGGTCGTAACCGCTGGAAAGGATTTCGTCCAACTGTTCGTGGTGTCGCCATGAACCCGGTAGATCACCCGATGGGTGGTGGTGAAGCAAAAACTTCCGGAGGTGGTCATCCTGTATCACCCTGGGGAGTTCTGGCAAAAGGTGGAAAAACACGTAAAATTCGTAAATATTCAGATAAATATATTATTAAATCAAAGAAACGATAATAAGGAATAATTAAGGAATAGTTATGGCTCGTTCGATTAAAAAAGGACCTTTTGTGGATAAGTATCTTGAAAAGAAAGTTGATACACTGAATGCAGAGAAAAAAAAGGAAGTTATCAAGACTTGGTCTAGAAGATCTACAATTTTACCAAAATTCGTGGAACATACATTTGCTGTCCACAACGGTCGAAAATTCGTACCTATATATATCACAGAAAATATGGTTGGACATAAATTAGGGGAGTTTGCGCCCACACGAACATATCGTGGTCACAGGGTTAATAAGTAAGGAGTTAGGTAATGGAAGCTATAGCCAGAGTCAAGAATTTAAGAGGTTCAGCACGTAAAGCCAGATTAATATTAGATCTTATACGTGGTAAATCTGTACATGAAGCTCAGCAAATATTAAATTTCTCAAAGAAAAGAGTAGCATTCGACGTTGCAAAACTTCTTAATTCTGCGGTAGCAAACGCTACTATGAAAGAGGGTAAAGCAGATATCGATAATATGTATGTCAGTGAAGTCTTTGCTGATGATGGTCCAATTATGAGAAGATATAGACCGCGTGCTCAGGGAAGAGCAACTATTATCAGAAGAAGAACCTGTCACATAACACTTCAGATTTTAGACAAGGAAGAGGGGGAGACAGTTGGGACAGAAAGTTAATCCAGTTGGTTATAGAATAGGTATAAACAAAAATTATGACTCAGTTTGGTTTGCTACAAAAGAAGAATATATTCATAATTTCCATGAAGATCTTAAAGTAAAGAAGTATATTCGCAACAGGCTCAAGGATGCGATGATCTCCAGAATAACTATTCAAAGAAAGACTAAGTCTATCACTATAGATATTAATACTGCCAGACCAGGTCAGGTGATTGGTAGAAAAGGTTCAGAAATCGAGAAATTGAGGAATGAATTAACAATACTTGTAAATAAAAAAAGAAAATCAGATTTGAATGTATTCGTAAATGTTCAAGAAATTAAAAATCTCTGGATGGATGCTTCACTTGTAGGTCAGGAACTCGGTTCTCAACTCAAGAGGAGAGTATCTTTTCGAAGAGCTATGAAATTCGCGATCAGAAATTCTATGAAGAGTGGTGTTCAAGGTATCAAAGTTCAATGTTCTGGAAGATTAGGTGGTGCTGAAATGGCTCGCACAGAAAGGTATCATCAAGGTAGAACTCCTCTTCATACACTTAGAGCTGATATCGATTATGCCCTAACAGAGGTTAATACCACATACGGAATAATCGGTATAAAAGTTTGGATATATAAAGGTGATATCCTTAGTTAATTGAGGAGATTGATAAATGTTAGCACCTAAGAAAGTAAAATACAGGAAAAAGCAGAAAGGTCGCAGAAGAGGTTTAGCTTATAGAGGTAGTTCACTCAATTTTGGTGATTATGCTGTTATTGCTCTGGAACCAGGCTGGATCACCAGCCGTCAGATAGAATCTGCCCGTATTGCCATTTCACGTACAATGAAAAGGTTAGGTAAACTCTGGATCAGGATTTTTCCTGATAAACCCATTACCAAAAAACCCGCTGAAACTCGTATGGGTAAAGGCAAAGGCGCACCGGAATATTGGGTCGCAGTTGTAAAGCCTGGTCGGATTCTTTTTGAATATGATGGTATTGATCTTAACACCGCTAAAGAAGCTGCACGTCTTGCAGGACACAAATTACCTATCAAAACAAAGATAATTATTAGAGAGGGAATTGAGTAATGAAAATAAACGAACTTCGAGAATTAACTGATGATGAACTAAAACAGCAACTAGAAGATTTTAAAGAAGAATTATTCAATTTGAGATTCCAGAAGTCTATGAACCGCTTGGAAAACCCGATGCGGATTAAAGATATAAAAAGAAATATTGCTCAAATTCACACCCTTTTGACAGAGAGAGAAAAATCTTTGAATTTAAGAGGTAATGATGGCAAATAGAAAAGTAACTAAGACCGGAGTAGTGGTTAGCGATAAAATGGATAAAACAATTGTTGTCCGGGTGGAACGACAGTTCAAGCACCCACTTTATAAAAAGATTGTTAGAAAGCATAAGAAATTCAAAGCCCACGATGAGAAAAATGAATGTAAGATTGGTGACCTTGTTCAAATCCAGGAAAGTAAACCTATAAGCAGACACAAGAGATGGATTTTAACCAGGATAATTGAGAAGAGTAAATAAGGAGTCTGAAATGATTCAAGCTCAGACGATGTTAATTGTGACAGATAATTCCGGTGCAAAAAAAGCCAGATGTATCAAAGTTTTGGGTGGCTCAGGAAGACGATATGCAAGTCTTGGAGATATTATTGTCGTTGCTATACAATCAGCAACTCCAGATGGAAAAATTAAGAAGGGATCTGTAGAAAGAGCAGTTATAGTCCGCACTCATAAAGAGGTTGGAAGAGTTGATGGAACTTATATTCGCTTTGAAGACAATGCTGCTGTTATTATAGATGAAAGAGGTGAACCAATAGCAACTCGGATTTTCGGTCCTGTTGCTCGGGAACTCAGAGAAAAACATTTTACTAAAATCATCTCCCTCGCACCTGAAGTTCTTTAGGAGTTATTATGTTAAGAAGAATGAAAAAAGAGATTGGGAATAAAATGAGAATTAAAAAAGGTGATACTGTTGT
>JAGLWO010000301.1 GCA_023133395.1 Candidatus Cloacimonadota bacterium
CTTGATTATTCGAATAAGATATTAACTTATGCTGGTTCCAATGTCGATGAATACGAAGTCAGGATTTTGTTTAGCATAACTTTTACTGATTTAAAAAAAAATAATATAATCTGGCAAAATAAAGCCCTAATAATATCAGAAACCTATTCCTCTTCAGATGAAACCTGTGAATTTTCGACAGAAGATGAAGTACAAAATGAAATTATTAAAGATCTTTTTGATTTAATTATCAAAGAAAGTTTAGAAGAATGGTGAGAATCAATAGGTACTTAGCACAGTGCAATCTTGGTTCAAGAAGAAATGTCGAAAAACTTATATTAAATGGGAAAATATCTGTAAACGGTCTAATTACTAAGAATCTTTCAACTCAAATTGATCCGGAAAATGATATTATTATGTATAATAATAAGAATATAAAAGCTTATTCAGAGAAAATATATTTGATGCTGAATAAACCGAAGAAATACTTAGTTTCAAAACATGATGACTTTGATAGAAAGACAGCATATAATTTATTACCTGATTTTGGTGTTCATCTCTTTTCTATAGGTCGTTTAGATTATATGTCTTCAGGTTTATTGCTGTTCACAAATGATGGTGTTTTTTCTGAGAAGCTAATTCATCCACGCTTTAAACTTCCTAAAGTTTATAAGGTAAAAGTAAAAGGAAGTCTAAACAAGGAACAGATTAATAAGTTAAGGAATGGCATAATAATATACGGAAAAAAAACGCTACCAGCAATCGTTCATGTGAAAAATAAATTAGAATATTCAACTATTTTAAAAATTACTCTATTCGAAGGTAGGAAACGGCAGATTCGATATATGATAAAAGAAATTGGGTCTGAAGTATTGGAATTAAAAAGACTTCAGATCGGTAACTTAAAGCTTGGTAAACTTCCTGTTGGAATGTGGAGAATGCTTAAACCATCTGAAATTAATTCATTGTTCAATTATAATGCTGCTAAAAAAGGTAAAAAATGAAGATTGGATTAATTGGACTACAAAACTCAGGAAAAACAACGATTTTCAATGCGTTAACCGGACTTGAAGCAGAGATCACTTCATATTCAGGACAGAAAGTTGAACCAAATCTTGGAATAGTTGAAGTTAAAGATCCCCGGATTTCAAAACTGGCACAAATGTATGAACCAAGAAAACCAATTTATACTAAAATAGAGTACATTGATTTTGTAGGCTTGTCGGAAGAAGTGGACAATGATGTGCCAACAAGCGAATTGTTGACTCTCATTAAGACCACAGATGCATTAGCTCTTATTGTTAGAAATTTTGATGATGAAATTATATCGCAAACTTTAGGATTGCCTAATCCAATTTCCGATATTGATAAAATAAATTCTGAGCTAATAATTTCAGATTTAATTATTGCTGAGAAAAGATTAGAGAAAATCGAGTTAAGTAAAAAAAGAGGTATAAAGGAAACCGAACTACTTATTGAAGAAAAAGCTATAAAAAAGGTTATGGAATATTTAGACCAAGAAAAACCCATCCGTGAATTGGAATTATCTAATGAAGAAGAAAAAACGATTCGAGGATTTCAATTTATCAGTCAAAAACCTATTATGGTAATACTTAACTCAAGAGAGAATAATTTTGGTCAGAATGAAGAAGTATTAAATAAAATTGGAAATAAATATAAAGTAATTGAATTTGCTGGAAAATTCGAAATGGAATTAAATAAACTTTCCAATGAAGAAAAAAAAGAATTTATGGAAGATATGGGTATCAAAGAATCTGCTCGAGATAGGCTTACAGAACTATCTTATGACCTTCTTGGGTATATCAGTTTCTTTACTATTGGAAAAGATGAGGTAAGAGCCTGGACGATCACAAAAGGTGAAAGTGCCTTAGAAGCTGCTGGAAAGGTCCATTCTGATTTTGCACGTGGATTTATACGTGCTGAATGCTTTTCTTATGATGATCTGATAAATGCTGGAAGTGAAAAGGAAGTCCGAGAAAAAGGCTTATTTCGGTTAGAAGGAAAAAATTATGTTGTCAAAGACGGGGACATTCTAAAGATAAGGTTCAACATCTGATGGAGATATTATGAAAAAGGAAATTAAAAGTAAATTATGGTTTATTTCTCTAGGGACAATTATAATTCTTATTTCTATACTTTTATTTGTTGCTATTTCCGGTGATGTTAGAGTGTTAAATTTTGATTATACCATTCTTAAAAATTCCGAATTATCTTTCTTCAAAATAATAAAATTAGAATTTCCTAATTTTAATAACCCTATTGGAATTTTCGGTGTTTTTTTTGGATACTGGTTGTTATTTGTTTTTGGAAAGTTCTTCTGTATCTCATTATTGATCGGTGTTGCATTAATTGGGTTTTTCAGCATATTTGTGAAGGATAGCCGTAGTTTCCTACAAAAAGTTCTTGCCTTTATTATATTTTCCTTCTTTTTTAATTTTATTAGATTTCTAATCAAAATTCAGGACATCTTTCTGATAAATGAAAATATTAAAAATTTATATGTTGGTTGGTTACCCTGGAAAATCTTTGAGTTCTTTACTAGAGTTTTTGATTATACTGGAACTTTTATCATTTCATTAGCAATAATAATTACATGCCTTTTGATTATTTTTGAGGTTGAGAATGTTAAAGCTTTCTTTATATTTTTGTTTAGAATTGTCTATAATGGTATTAAATTCATAGTTCGGATATTTAAAAAGGAACAAGCAAAATCTAAAAAAAGAACAATTAGATCTAAACCTTTAAAAGAAATAAAAATTGTAGAAGAGAAAACTAATACTGAAAAAATTCCAAGTATAACTGACCATGTAGCTTATGATGATATAGATAAAGATAAAACAGAACCCAAACCCAAAATTATAAAACGTAAGCTTACTCAGGATAAAACCAGAATAGAAGGAGAACAAGCTATAGAATATGTAATACCTGAGATTGAAGATTTTCTATCAAGCGTGCAA
>JAGLWO010000302.1 GCA_023133395.1 Candidatus Cloacimonadota bacterium
TTTTGGCTGTAAGAAGACAGAAACTGCAGAAATTAATAGATCTGGGTGTTGATCCATTTCCAAATAGATGCAAAAGAACGCATAAAATAAAAACTCTTCTGGATAACCAAAAAGAATATGTAAACAAGCAGCAAAAAGTAATAATTGCAGGTCGTCTTGATGCTATGCGTCGTCAGGGGAAAGTAGGTTTTGGAAATGTTTCCGACGAGAGCGGTAGAATTCAGATATTTGTTAAGTATGATATTGTGGGAGAAGAAAATTATGAAGTTTTCAAGCTTCTCGATCTGGGTGATTTCATTCAAGTGGATGGCGAATGCTTTGTTACAAAAATGGGGGAGTACTCGGTAAAAGCAAAGCAGGTTACAATGCTTGGTAAGAGTCTGCGACCTCTTCCAACTGTGAAAGAAAAAATCATAGATGGCAAAGTTCAGCGTTATGATGAATTTTCTGACATTGAACTCCGATACCGTAAAAGATACATGGATTTACTTTTAAATCCCCAGAATAAAATGAATTTTGAACTACGTGCAAAAATTATCAGAGAAATCCGTACTTTTCTTGACTCGAAAGGTTTCCTTGAAGTTGAAACCCCAGTATTACAACCTCTTTATGGTGGCGCCTTTGCTCGTCCTTTTATTACACATCACAATACTCTCGATATTGATTTGTATCTAAGAATCGCGGTTGAACTTTATCTGAAAAGATTACTTGTTGGTGGGTTTGAAAAAGTGTATGAAATCGGTAAAAATTTCCGAAATGAAGGAATGGATAGAAATCATAATCCTGAATTTACACTTATCGAACTTTACCAGGCGTATGCAGATTATCATGACATGATGGATTTGACAGAAGATATGATCATTCATATTGCAAAGAGCATTTTCGATACAGATATAATTAATTTTCAGGGTCAGGAAATCTCTTTAGCGAAACCATGGCGTCGTGCTTCTATTCTTGATTTGATAAAAGAAGAAACTGGTTTTGATGTTTCCGATTTTGACTTTGAAAAGATAAAAACTTTCTGTAAAAAGAATGAAATAACAATCTATCCAACTGCAGGTCCAGGAAAGCTTATCGAGGAAATTTTTAAAGAATTCGTTGAAGCAAAACTTATCCAGCCCACTTTCGTGATTGATTTTCCCAAAGAAGTTTCTCCTCTGGCAAAAGAAAAACCCGGCAATCCGAACCTGGTGGAAAGATTTGAACTCTTCATAAATGGCAATGAATATGGGAATGCTTTTACCGAGATTAACGACCCCATCGATCAGAGAGAAAGGTTGGAAGCACAGGCAAAACTTCGAGAACTTGGTGATACTGAAGCAAATGTAGTAGATGAAGATTTCCTGGAAGCACT
>JAGLWO010000303.1 GCA_023133395.1 Candidatus Cloacimonadota bacterium
GCTAAAAAATTGGTTGATCTCCGCATTTTTGAAGATGAAAATGGGAAAATGAATCTATCGATAAAAGACATTCAAGGTGAAATATTACTTGTCTCTCAATTCACACTTTATGCCAGCTGCCAGAAGGGACGCAGACCTGATTTCAATAATGCTGCCAGACCGGATATTGCAGAGAAACTTTACTTGGAATTTGCTGAAAAATTAAAAAAAAATGGAATTGATCCAAAGTTAGGGATTTTTAAGGCTCATATGAATATTTCTTTAACAAATGATGGTCCTGTAACAATCATTCTGGAGAGATAATGGATATCAAAAACGTGATCTTTGATCTGGGAAAAGTACTTATTGACTTTAATTTCAGTAGTTTCTGGGAAAGTATCGGAACAAGAGGTTGTGAAAGATTCCTAAATGAAGCAGAAGAACCGATTTTGCTATTTGAAGCAGGAAAAATTTCCAGAATTTCTTTTTTCAATAAAATAAGAAATATCTATAACTTTGAAATGTCACTTAATAAATTTGAGAAAGTATGGTGTAATGTCTTTTCAGAAAATCAGGAAGTGATTAACCTCGCTCGAAAACTCAGTGGAGAATACAATGTTTTTATATTCTCCAACACTGATGAAATACACTTTCCTTACATCTGGGAAAAGTATCCTTCTTTACATTTCTTTGGAAATAATTTGATGTTATCCTATAAATTAAATGCTGTTAAGCCAGAGATTGATATTTATTTGAATGCTATGAATAAATTTAATTTGAAACCAGAAGAATGTCTCCTTATTGATGATAGACCAGTGAACATAAATACTGCTGAATCTATTGGAATGAAAGGAATTATACATTCGAGTTTCGAAGAAACAAAAGAAAAAATAGGTAAAATCTTGACTCTATAAATGAATTTTTCATTAATGGAAACAGATGAATTGTGAAATAAAAAAAACCTGCATTAAGCATTTATAATTATATGCTTTGTAACTGGGAGTAATGAATGCATCAAAAAAGAAAATATACTTTTAGAGTTGGAAAAAGAAGAAAAAGTAAATCAATTTTAGATAATGTTAGATGGCGATTAAACAATGGAGAAAAACGTTCTGGTAAAGATCGTCGAAAAAATAAATAAGACAAAATCTGAGGGGGAAGTATATGTTTAAAGAAAGAG
Source organism: Candidatus Cloacimonadota bacterium (assembly GCA_023133395.1). Taxonomy (GTDB): domain Bacteria; phylum Cloacimonadota; class Cloacimonadia; order Cloacimonadales; family TCS61; genus JACNIV01. The sequence goes on from JAGLWO010000303.1 coordinate 1,160, forward strand.
GACTGGATAGAAGAATTGGTGATAGAAGAGTAATCCAGATTCCTATTGATTATAACGCCAGAAGTGATAATGATAGACGTTCTGGTGAAGATCGTCGAAAGAGTAAGTAAGGAAGTTATGATGATCAAAAGAAGTAGAATTAATAGAAGACAACTTGATAGAAGACAGCGAAATATTCCAGTTGAAATGGAAAGAAGATTCTTAAAGGATCAACGTTCTGGAATAGAGAGAAGAAAGCTGGTCAGAATATAAAATTAATTCAATCTTAGAGAAAATTTTAATAATAATATTTGATTTATTTAATTATAAATCAATAAAGATTATCTGTTAAAAAAATTAGAAAAAAATTGGAGGGAAAATCAAATGAAAAAATTATTTGTTATTTTTTTGGTTTTTTGGGCTGTAGCAATATTTTCACAGACAGTTGTTTTCGAAGATGATTTCGAAAGTGGTACAGGTCAGTGGACACTCGAAGGTACTTGGGCACTTTCTACAGAGCAATCTTATTCACCAACTCATTCCTTAACCGAAGATCCTGATTGGAATGGTGGTGCTCAGGGAGGTTCTGGGGGATATCTTCCTAACCAGAATATCTCTGCAACTCTTGCCAGTCCTCTTGATTTATCAACTTTTCTTGATGCAGAAATAGCTTATTGGGCAAAAGTAGATATTGAAGTTGGCTTCGATTATATGTATCTGGAAGCTTCAATAGACGGAACCACTTGGGTTACTCTTATGTCTTATGATGAAGAAGATGTAGATTGGTATTTTGAAACAATACCATTTGGTGGTTTTGTCGGGAACCCAAGTGTTTTAATTCGATTCAGATTTGTGAGTGACGGAGCATATGAAACTGATGGAATGTATATCGATGATTTCACAGTAACTGGATATACCGAAGATAATGCTGCTCCATTGATTGTTCATGTGGGACCTGAATTCTATGAAGGTACTGCAGAGGACTATGATTTCGAAGCAGAGATAATTGATATATCCGGTGTTACCTCAGCAGATGTGGTTTATACCATCGATGGTGGTGATGATATTACCTTGCCATATACAAGCAATGTTGGAGACATTTATTATTTTACTATTCCTTTCCCGGATTATGGCGATCAGATTGATTATAGGATTGTAGCTGTAGATAGCTCACCGAATTCTAATTCAGGGGAATCGGAAATTTTTTCTTATATCGCTGGAACTCATCTTATTTATGATAATGGTCAGGTTGATTTTTATATTGCATTTGCTACAGGAACAGGTGCAGCAGTGAAAATGACAAATCCTCCAGGGCAGGATTTACAGCTTCATTTTGCTTTAATTAGAAATTATACAGATATCAATAATCCAAATAGTGATATGTTGGTCCATGTCTGGGATGATAACTATGGAGTGCCGGGTAATGACCTTATTACACCCTTTTCGGTAACACCGGAAGCAACACTGGAAAATACCAGCCCCATGACAAGAGTAGACCTTCGTCCCTATGCTGCCCAACTGACTGATATTCAAGGTGATTTCTATATCGGATTTACAGTTCCAACTGGAACGGTGAATTGTACAGAAACATCACCCGGGCCTTTTAGTCATTCCTATACTTTTAATGGTACCTTCTGGGCTGCGGATGCTGCAGATTTTCACTTCCGGTCTGTAATAGAACTTACTGCGAGTGTTCCTCCGGGAACAGTTGAGGGTGAAGTAACTAATATCGATTCAGGAGATCCAATTGAAGAAGCTCTTGTTACAATTGGAATATATAGTGGTACTACAAATTCCAGTGGTGAATACTCAATAGATGTAGATCCCGGAACGTACACATTAACCTGTGAAAAAGAGGGATATGAAACTTACACACAAGAGGATATAGTTGTTGTTTCTTATGATGTGATAACAATAGATATACAGCTTCAACATATGTATAATCCTCCCCAAGGGCTCACTTATCAGGTTACAGGTTCAAATGTTGTTCTGCAGTGGAATGAACCGGAAGAACCCACTGGTCTGACAGGTTATAATATTTATCGTAATGATGAACTCTATGGTAATACTACTTACACCTGGTTCTCAGATATGGGTGTTCCTGCAGGAACTTACACTTATTATGTAACTGCACTCTATTTTGTAATTTATGAATCTATTTCTTCAAATGAAGTAATTGTTGAAGTTGTTAGCGCTGGTGGTAATTTAATTCCAACAATAACAGAACTTACCGGCAACTACCCAAATCCATTCAATCCAACAACAACCATCAGTTTCTCACTCGAAGAACCCTGCCATGTTACTCTTGCAGTCTTTAATATAAAGGGTAAGAAAATTCGTGATCTTGTAGATGCAGAACTGAAAGCTGCTTATCATTCTATAACATGGAATGGTAAGGATAATAATGACAAACCTGCATCAAGTGGTGTTTACTTCTACAAAATGAAAGCAGGTGGAAGGTACACCAGTACGAAAAAAATGATCTTGATGAAGTAATGGAAAATTTCACCATGTTATTAGCATGGCGAACAGGTTAAATCCTGCTTAAGTGAATAAATTTTAAACTTCCGAATCCGGCAACCGCCGGATCGGAAGTTTTGTTATATTAAGAAAAAATGGACGGGACGACCTCTCTGTTCCGTTGTATATATAGAAATGGTCGGGATGACAAGATTTGAACTTGCGACCTCTCGGTCCCGAACCGAACGCGCTACCGAACTGCGCTACATCCCGACAATGTAATTATTTTTAATAAAACAATATTGTCAATAATTCAAAGATATAATAATAGAAATTCACTCATTAAAACAATATCTTGACGTATATTTGGAACTGAAATTGCATACTATTAAACAAAAAATTATAATTGATAAATAGGAGAATAAAATGAGAAAGATAAGAATAATATTAATCTTCTGGTTATTTTTAATACCATTGCTTCTTTCAGCTACAATTATTGATTTTGAGATACCAGTTATAGAAAAAAATGTATTCCAGAACGACCTTCCACAGATGTTAGTACCCGGTCAACCAATGATTTCTTACGTTCCAGTTAAAATCTTACTTCCAATGGGTGAGAAACTTTTAAGTTTAGAGATTATACTTCAAAATCAAGGTGAGACCTTGGAAAATGTGTATATCGACTATGCCAGAAAAATGCAACCCATCTCACTTTCCCGTCCGGATGACACTAAAAAAGATAAATCTGTTTACACCACCAATGAATTTTATCCTAACTTTGATTATCAGATTCTTGGCACTCAACGCTTAAAAGGATACGATCTGGTTCTAATAAATATTTATCCATACAAATATAATCCTGTGACTGATGAAATTAAATGGTTTAATAATGCTGAGGTTAGTTTCACATCTGAATATGATAATGAAAAATATGAGCAACAGAACAATCTTTTATTATTAAATTTCACAACTAAATCAAGAATTTCTAAACTGGTTATCAACAGTGAAGAACTGAGTACATACCATAAACAAAGCACAACCTCAAACCGTTCCTTAGTTGACCCGGATGACCCGTATTCGATGATAATAATTACCGATACAGAACGAGAGTCATATTTCAATGATTTTGTAACCTGGAAAAATGACCATGGGGTCTCTACAGCAGTATTTTTAACTTCAGATATCTATGGAGAATATACTGGAATAGATGACCAGGAAAAGATCAAAAACTTTATTACTGATGCTTATATAACTTATTCTACTACTGATACTCCTCTGGAATATATTATACTTGGTGGAGATGATGAGATTATTCCAATCAGATTTGTATTCATAG
>JAGLWO010000304.1 GCA_023133395.1 Candidatus Cloacimonadota bacterium
CCTATTTTCATTTAATCTAATTTCTTAATAAGTGTGTTGATCTTATTTGCTTCTTTTGAACCCGGGTAACGTTCGTTGAGTTTATTTGAAGCCAAAAGAGTATTTTCTTTATCTTCGCGGGCTATATAGATTTTAGCAGAATAAAAGAGCGACATTTTATCAAACTTATCTATATTTCCAAGCCTAGTAATTTCGTCAAAATACATTAAAGCTGCACTATAATCGTACATTTTATAATATGCATACCCGCTGTAATATTTCTTTTCCAAGAGTTTATAATGGCATTTTTGGATATATTCTATAGCATCTTTTTTCTTTTCGTCAAAAGGAAATTTTTCAATGAATGTTCCAAAGGCAGAAATTGCTCTTTCTGTTTCTTCCTGGGTATAGTGCGGGCTCAAGGATTCGTTGAAATAACAAATTCCAATTTGGAAATAAGCTCGGCTCACTTCTTTGTAATCGTGGAAAAGACGGATGAGTTCTTCGTATTCAAACCGGGCTTCCATAAATTTGTTTTGATTGAAATAGCAATCTGCAAGTTTCATCTGAGCTTCTGCTGTGTAGATAGAATTTCTTTCAAAAGCTACATCAGTGTAATATGGAATCGCTTTATGATACTTTCCTTTTTCAAATAGAGCATTTCCAATTTCCATCTTTTTATCAACCGGCATATCTTTTGTAAGTCTGTTTTTACTGCACCCAAAAAGAGTAAGAAGTGCAATGATAAAAATTAATATCTTTTTCACATTTACCTCATTTATGCATTTTCGAAGAAAGCTTTATAGGCTTTGTAGGAAGAATAAATATCAGCCTTGCTGCTGAGTTCATAGAGCGAATGCATTCCCAGAATTCCGGGACCGCAATCAATAACATCTGCTCCATACTCTGCCATGAATTTGGCAATTGTGCCACCACCGCCTTCGTCAACTTTACCCAGTTCACCGCTCTGCCAATTAACTTTTTCTTTATTGAAAATTCTTATAATTTTTGAATTGAATTCTGCATTCGCATCGCTTGAACCGCTCTTTCCACCGCGACCTGTGAACTTGGTCAGGCTAACACCAAATCCGATGTGAACTGCATTTTCCTTTTCATGAACATTCGGAAAATTCGGATTAATTCCTGCATTTACATCAGCAGAAAGGATCTGGCTTTTAATTAAGGTTTTTCTTAAAGTTGCACTATCATAGGCTTCGTTATTATATTTCAGCAGGTCAGCAATAAAATCAATAATAAAGACTGATTTTGCTCCGGTATTTCCTTCGCTTCCTATCTCTTCTTTATCTGCCAAGTAAACGACAGCAGTTTTATCTAAATTACTTTTTGTATTAAAGATAGCTTGAACCGAAGTATATGCACAAATTCTATCATCCTGTCCATAGCCCAGGACTAAACTTTTATCAATGCCAACATCTCG
>JAGLWO010000305.1 GCA_023133395.1 Candidatus Cloacimonadota bacterium
TCTGGCTCATGGATGATGATGTAATATTGGATAAAGATGCGCTTTTAACTTTTTTTGATGTACAAATCGAGCAAAATGAATTTGGATTTTTATGCAGTAATGTTTTAGGGAAAAATAATCTACCCATAAATGTTCCTGGAATTGACTTAAGATTGAACGAGAATGGATATTTTGATTGGGGCAGATTTATGGATCGCGGTTTGATCAAGGTGAGAGCTTGTACTTTTGTATCGGTTTTTCTAAATCGAGAAATTGTGAAAAGTGTTGGTTTACCCTTTAAAAATTTTTTCATCTGGGAAGATGACCATGAATATACTTTGAGGATTTCAGATAAATTTCCATCTTACCAGGTAGCAAAAAGTATTGTTTATCATCTGCGAGAAATTCAAAAATATTTGAATATCAATTTGGAAAAAGATAAAGCGCGAATTAAATTGTACTATTATAAATTCAGAAATTCTTTATACATCTCAAGAAAATACGATAAAAAGAGAAAAGTTGCTTGCATTTTTTATCGAAGATTTATTCTAGTTATAAAATCCATCTTTACAAAACACGGTTTATTTAAGACTTACATTATTTTGAAAGGTAATATCCACGGTTTATTTTTTAAGCCAAAATCCTAAAAAAATGGAATATTTTTTATACGAAAAGAAAACTGAAATTATTTTTCAAAATGATTTCAGGATAGTATTTCCAAAGGAAATAAAAAAAGTCTTTCTCATTGATAAAAAAGTCTATCAATTATTTGAGAATAAACTTGGTAAAATTATTGATGGAGCGAGCTTTTTTATAGCTGCATCAGAAAAAAATAAAAGTCTAACTGAAGTAAGAAAAATCTATGATTTCTTTAAAAAACATAATGTGAATCGTTCAACAGTAATCATCGGTATCGGTGGTGGGATAACCACGGATATTACAGCTTTTGCTGCTTCAACATATATGCGTGGATGTAGATTGGTTTTGATTCCGACAACTTTCCTGGCGATGGTAGATGCAGCAATTGGAGGAAAAACAGCAATAAATTATAATGGGATAAAAAATAACATTGGTTCATTTTATCCTGCTGGAAAGGTAATTATTGTTCCTGAGTTTTTAAAAACCCTTCCTGAAGAGGAAATGAAGAACGGTTGGGCTGAATGTATTAAAATAGCTTTGATAAAGAGATCCCCGCTTTTTGATATGCTGAAGTCCAAAATAAACATAAAGAATATAATTGAAAAAGCTATTGAATTAAAGCTTGAGATATGTGAAAAGGACCTTGAGGATAGAGGAGAACGTCGTTTATTGAATCTTGGACATACTTTTGCACATATTTTAGAATCTGTTTCCAAATATGAAATTTCGCATGGAACTGCAGTAAGTGTGGGAATTCGAGCTGCTGCCAAATTGAGTCTAAAATTGGGATTAATTAATGTGGATATTAATGAAAAAATTAATAATATTCTGAATTTGTATAATTTAGCGGGTTATGAAGATGCAAAATATCTAGATGCTCTCATCAACAAAGGTGAGTTCATTCTCAACCAGGATAAAAAAGCTGGATTAAAACTTAATATTGTCCTATTTAAAGGTTTTCAAGAAGTTTTTCTAAAAGAGATTGATGATAGTAAAGAAGTTTTAAAAACGCTCGAAGATTTCTTTGAATAATTTCAATTTATCTTTCTAAAACAAACCTACAACCAGCCCACACACCCTCTCCAGAAATTCTCTATCCTCTTTAGTAAACGGTGCATAAGAATGAGAATCGATATCGAGTTCCCCGATAAAGTTACTATCTTTTA
>JAGLWO010000306.1 GCA_023133395.1 Candidatus Cloacimonadota bacterium
AAGTGAATTTTTCTCCGAAGAATTTCTTTCCGATCTGTCCAGTAAAAGGAGTAAGACCCTCATCGGTATTACGCCTGTCAAACGTCCAGATAAGATAGATCAACCAGTTTAAAACAGCAGCTGGTCGCAGGATAACAGGCAAACGCCCTTTTTCCAGTTGCAGTGGTTTCTGTAGAGAATCGAATTGCGTGTTAAGCTGATCAACCAGTTCATCCATACTGAATTTGGCATGATCTTTAACCGAGCGGGAAACCTTTGTTTCCACATCGCCTTTTTTCATGGTCATGGAGTGAGAAAAGCTGGTGGATTGGTCAAAACCTTTAAAACCGTTTCTGGTGGACAGAAAATAATTATAAATATGTTTCTCGGAAATGCCCGAAACTTTGGCTTTTTTCGATTTGGCATTATTTACACATTTATCAATATTATCTACTATCTTTTCCACTGAAAGATGAGCAGTGTTATCACAATAATTATTAACTTTCGGTAGTTTATGAGCTGGTTCGGAAGGTACAAATTCAGGATCAGGCTGATTTAATCTGGCCATACTTTCTGCAGTTTTTATCAGGAATTTTAATGAATCTTCATCCAGCCTGTTCACAGAAGCAGTGCCGGTTTTATTAACAAAAGCCACTTCCAGACCGAGATACAGGTTCTCACCGGAAATATGTTGCGTAATACCGTTCTGGGCAAAACGGGTTAAGAGGTTATCGGTAGAATTCATACTGAATGTGTAATCATCTGCCTGGCAGTTCTTACGAATATATTCTGCTGCTTTTTGCATTTGTTCTTTGGTTATCATTGTGAACCTCCCACACGGATTTTACGAAAGCGGGTTGTAGCTCCGCCATGCGTCATGCGACCGCGCTGACTGGGTTGACCCTTTCCGCAATTCGTTATGCCAAAGGTTTGGAAGAACCGCTTATCACAGATTGCGTCCACACTGTTCCAGAATTCAGGATTGTTAGATTTATACAGCACTTTTTTCAGGGGACGAGTTTTTTTGCCTTTCTTAATTTCCCAGAACATATCACCACCGAACTGGAAGTTAACACGGTGCTGATCAATGGAAAATGAGCCTCGTCCTTCGATGTAAATCCCGTCTTTTGTATCGGCGATCAGTTCCTGGGGAGTAAGTTTTTCCTGGCCCGGTTGCAGGTAGAGATTGGGAATGCGGTTAATGGGAAAATCATAATAGTTAGAGGCACGGTTGCAACCTCTGCTCATCTCCAGCCCAATAATAGGAGCAGTGGCACGGGTGCTGCCATATTCGTTCAGGATACCGTCTTTCACTATATACCACTTCTGGTTGGGAACGCCGTCATCATCATAACCGGCGTTGGCTAAACCGCCTTCCAGAAGATTATCAGCTACAAAGTTCACGCTCCTGGCACCATATTGGAAGTTCCCTAATTTTTCAGGTGTAGCAAAGGAGATGCCGGCATAATCTGCTTCCCAACCCAACACACGATCCAGCTCGGTGGGATGCCCGATAGATTCATGCATGGTAAGCGCCAGATGGTTAGGATCAAGAATAAGATCGCGGCGCTTCTCCGCACCTAGAGAATCTGCATGGACCTTGATGATAGCTTCTTCGGCTATTTGAATTGCTTTATCAGGAAGATTCAAGCTGCGAACCCATTCCCAACCTTTTGCCTGACCTCCATGACTGAAGGTTCGGGATTGGCTGTCGCCTTTCGCCACAGCTGTAGCTGTGAATGTAGGATCGATATAAAGTGTTATAATATCCAAATGTGAGCCCAGAGTAGAAGCAAACAGCTTTTCATCTTTACGGCATTCCAGCAAGAACATTGCTTGTTTGATCTCGGCATAGTTGAGTAGGGTTTTGTTTACTTCCATCATTAATTCTACTTTTTCACTTAGCGGCACATCAAAGGGATCGATTTTAAATGGTGTGCGGTAAGTATTGATATAGCCACGTTCATGAGCTAATTTTAAACCATTTCCATGCCTGATACGGGCAGATTGATTGGCAATGAAGAACGCTTTGTTTACGGTCTCATTCACAGCATCTTTAGTAAAAACGTTACTGTGTGCAAAACCCCAAGCACCGTCTTTGAACACACGAATACCATATCCGTAAATTTCTTGCAGGGAAGTGTTCTTCAGGCTCAGGTTACGCAGATAGATCGATTCTGTGCGCGTTTTCTGAATACGGATATCGGCATAATCAGCACCCAGGCTTTTTGCCGAATCCATTGCTTGTAAGAGATAATCCACTAAAAACCTCCTTTTAATATAATGTGAAATTTGAAATGGAAAATGAGGAATTAACCAGGTGTGTCAAACATTTTATCCTATAAGTTAATATAACTCACAGATAAACACGGAATTGTAATGGCAGATCATCGATCTGCCTTTTAAAATTTATACCATTATATCCTGACACTCTTTCCAGCGGAAGCAACGGGTTAAATGATCATTAACGAGTCCGGTTGCTTGCAGATGAGAATAAATTGTGATTGATCCCAGGAATTTGAGACCACGTTTTTTCATATCTTTACTGATGCGATCTGATAATTCGGTTTTAGCTGGAATCTGGGAGATCTCAGTCCACTGGTTTATAATTGGTTTACCATTCACGAAACCCCACAGATAATTACAGAAACTGCCGAATTCCTTTTGAATTTCCCGGAATAATCTGGCATTATTGATCGAAGCTTCTATCTTACGGTGGTTGCGGATGATACCGGCATTCTGCATAAGTGCTTCTATTTTTTTCTCATTATATTTTGCCACTTTTTCCACATCGAATCCATCATAAGCTGCCCGGTAATTTTCCCGTTTCTTTAGAATAGTTTGCCAGCTTAAACCAGCTTGAGCCGATTCCAGCACCAGGAATTCAAATTGTTTTTTATCATCATAAACAGGAACACCCCATTCTTCATCGTGGTAATGAATATAAAGTTCGTTAGCGGTTCCCCAGGGACATCGGTTCATTATCTTCTCCTTGTAGTTTAAATTTAAGGACCAAAATTAATTCACGATTCGCAGGTTTCTGGGAAATGTGTAAAGAAAAAAAGCCGGTGTAATCTTTATACACCGGCAATAATGTATTCTATAATGTTTATTTCATCAGGATCATCTTTTTGGCTTCTTCGTGGGTTTCTGTTTTCAGTTTATAGAAATAAATTCCACTTGAAACTGATTTACCATTATTGTCAACTCCATTCCAAATAACTGTATGATTTCCTGCTTCCAGATTTTCATTCAACAGTGTCTTAACTTTCTGACCTTTGATGTTATAGACATTAAGTGAAACCTTCGAATTCTCTTTGAGAGAATAATTTATTGTAGTTGTTGGGTTGAATGGATTTGGATAGTTTTGATTTAGTTTTGTAATAAGAGAGATTAAATCATCATCTGCACCTAAAGGAGTTAAATCAAAGAAATTGGTGAGTTCAGCCAGTAGGTTTTCTCTGGTGCTGGGAAATTCACCATCAATTAATTCTGCCAGAGCATAGGAAAAGCAGAAAGTTTTTTGACCAAACGAACCTTCATTCTGAATAGCAACACATCCGTAATCACTTTCGATGAAAGCTTCTGAACCGAAGGTATTAGGAGTAAAGAGATCTATCCAGGTATTATAAAGCTGATTCGATCCTGTAAAAAGCATTCCTTCTGTTATTGTCTCCGAAAAACCCTCCAGATGAGTGATTATATTTGTAGTACCATCAATTGTAGATTCTATTCCAAAAACATTCCACAAAATTGTATTTCCTAATTGATCCCAACCGAATGCATCTCCGCTTTCCAGATAGATTTTACCGCCATTCTCTAGATAACTGATTATTGATTCAGCCATATTATCGGATAAAATAGTATAGTCGCCTCCGAAATTGCCGAAAGAAAGAAAAACTGCTTCGAAATTTAGTAGTGAACCTAGAAAAAAATTCGTATAAAAAACAGGATAATTTTGATCAATTAGATAATCCCTAATGTAAGCACCGCTGTAGGCTGGGCCATCGGCTACTCCCTCCCAGACTAATATTCCTGAAGGTTCAATGAAAAATTCCAGAGCTATTTCATCTCCAACAAATATCTCGACATCAGCATCGATATGGAAAGTTAATTCAGTAAAATGTGATGTTGCGTTCTCGTCGATCACAAATTGGAAATGATCGTTAATAGTTATATTATTATCGACTTCAATTGAACCGCTCCAGGGTGAACTGGTCACTGTAATCTCAGGATCGCTACTCGAGAGAGTAATGGTAAGGTTATCAGAACCGGTATAATTATCAAAATTCCTGAGTTTAAAATTCAATAAAACTTCTTCTCCCTGTTCCAGAATTCCATTCAAATTGGAATCGATCACATCCAGATCGTATAATGACAATCTTAAGCCCTCAGGAACTGTTACATTGATCTCATCTAAAGCTCTAAAGGCATTAATCCGACCATAACCCAGCTTGTTTTCGTAATTTGGATTTAGAGCATTGAGATCGTCAGCAGTTCCGAATAACTGGATTATGATCTGCTCATTATTCCAATCGGGATTATAGGATTTTATTAAAGCCAGCAAACCAGCCACCATAGGGGTTGCCATCGAAGTTCCAAACCCAGTTTGGTAATTGCCTTGCGGCACAGTACTCCAGATGCCACCATCCACAGCCATATCACCCCCGGGAGCGGATATATCTACACTTGCACCATAATTAGAATAGAAAGCCTTGATATCGTTACTGGCTACAGAAGCAACAGAAAAAACTCCAGGATAACAAGCTGGATAAATAAAAACCTCATTATTATAATTATGAGCAGCTGCAATGACAATGCTACCCAGTCCCATAGCGTATTCAATAACTTCTTCGTAAGATTGAGAATAATATGTTCCTCCCCAACTATTACTGATTATATCAGCACCGTTTTCTGCACAGTAGATTATTCCGTCATATAAACCAAACCCGAATGTACCATTATGACCGTGTTTAGTTAATACTACCTCTACATTCCAGCTAATACTTGCTATGCCAATTTCATTATTTGTAACTCCTGCTGCTATCCCGGAACAATGGGTACCATGAGCATCTCCAGGTCCATAAGGATTAGTATCATTATCCTGAGAATAGAAATCCCAACCGATGAAATCATCAATAAAGCCATTTTCATCATCATCCACTCCGTTCTCATCATCTGGATCGAAGATCCATTCAGAACCGTTGAACTCTATTGTATAACCATCTCCATCAAAATCCTCACCTAGATTTTGCCAAAGGTTATCGATAATATCAGGGTGAAACCACTCTAAAGCATTATCAACTATACCAATAAGAACTGATTCCGTACCATCTTCTCCGTGATGTATATCCCAGGCTTGATCCGCCCAGATCTGAGGTAAGTGCTGCATATAATCGTAAAATGTATCATCTGGCACATCGGCTAGATAATTTATAAACACAGGTTCTGCATATTCAATATTTGGATCATGCGAGAAAGCTTCCACTACGGTCTGAATATCGATCCTTTCAGGAAAATTGATCTGATAGATCCGGGAAAGATCGGGAAGATCATCTCTCAGTTTTGCCGGGTTGTAGTGGAACCGCTTATTCAGTGAATTGATATCGAACTCTGATACAAGGGCATCCAGAGATGAAATACCAAAGAACACAAGACCACTCTGAGGCTCAAATTCTCTAAAACCTTCTTTCACCTTTATTGTTATCATACCTTGATGAAAATCGGGCATCTCCTGTGTTTTGTAATCTTGATTCAGGTTTAATTGATGATTGAAGTTATTGATTGATCCTGCATTTTTTGCAGCTAAAGTTGTAACAACACAAATAAACAAAATAACATACATAGTTTTCATAACTTACTCCTTTTTGGTTAAATTACTTCATCAATATCATTTTCCTTGTTTTCTCATAATTTCTTGTTTTCAACTTATAGAAATAAATCCCACTTGAAACTGTTTTACCATTTTTATCCTTTCCATTCCAAATAACAGAATGCTGACCAGCTGGCAACTGATCGCTGACAAGCTGCTTAACTTTCTGGCCTTTGATGTTGTAGATATTGAGTGAGACCTTCGAATTCTCTTTGAGTGAATAATTTATTGTTGTGGTTGGATTAAATGGATTCGGATAGTTCTGATTGAGTTTTGTAATTAGAGGGATTAAATTCTCATTTGCCCCTACAACATTCTGATTTTCATAAGCTCCCATATCAATTCTTCCACCATAAACTCTTGGATTTCCAGCCAGATCAAATTCAGGCAGATTCAAACCGGTTGTATCCGGGATACCTGCATTTACACAAGATGACAGATCCTGCAGCATAAAAGGATGATCTCCTATTCCAACAAATAACGGATCTTCGTCAATGTTTCCCTCCAGCCAGTACACTGTTCCGTTATTGTTCGTTACTATTCCAGCTTCTCCACCTTGAATATCAGAATAGGTTATTGTGATTGAATTTGGGTTAAAATCTTCATAAAAATAAACCTCTTGAAGTGTATCATTCCATAAAATACAATTGATTAAACTCGGATTGGAATTCCAACAACAGAAAACTCCACCACCTTTAATAGCAGTATTACCTGATAATGTTACATTAACTAAACTCGGGCTGGAATTCCTATAACAACAAATCCCACCACCTCTATAAGCAGTATTATCTGTTATGGATACATTAACTAAACTCGGATTGGAATTATCAAAACAGTAAATTCCACCTCCACTATTATTAACAGAATTACCTGTTATAGTTACATTCTCTAAACTCGGACTTGAATTTTCACAGTAAATACCACCACCACTATTACCTGTTATGGTTACATTTGCTAAACTCAGACTTGAATTTTCACAGTAAATACCACCACCAACCCAAGCAGAATTACCTGTTATGGTTACATTTGCTAAACTCGGACTTGAATTATTTTTGCAGTAAATCCCACCACCGTGAGGAGCACTACCATTCTGAATAGTCATATTCTCTATGGAAAAATCATTATCGTTATAGCACCATAAAATTTTACTTAATTCTTCACCATCTAAAATTGTAGAAGCCTCATCTTCTCCAAGCAATGAAACATAACTTCTACAATATAATGGAAATATTTCACCTGTTCCGGAAGGGGAATATGTTCCATTCGATAGATGAATTGTGAGAGTATTTGTACTGTCAGGAAGGATCTTAGTAAGTGCATAAGAAATTGTAAGTAAAGGATCATTAACGGTTAATCCGCTATTATCATCAGAACCATCAGGACTTACATACAGATCTTGATCTACCTGCTCTACTTTGGCATTAAGAATATCAAAGGTGAAATTGTCGATTGGACAGGCAAAATAATCATTTGGTTGTAATACAGTGAATGTATCTACGACAACATCTATTGTAGGACAATTGGCAGCATACAGATCACATCCTGATAAACCTGCAGAATTCAGGAATATGTTACATCGATCTACAGCCTCAAAACTAAGGCTGGAATTATTACAATAAATCCCACCACCAACCCCATCTGCAGTATTACCTGTTATGGTAACATTCTCCAAACTCAAACTGGAATTATTACAAAGAATTCCACCACCATCATAAGAAGCAGAATTATCTGTTATAGTAACATTCACCAAACTCGGACTGGTGCCCGCACAGTAAATCCCACCACCATTACGTTCAGCAGAATTACCTGTTATGGTTACATTCAGTAAACTCGGACTGGTGCCCGCACAGTAAATCCCACCACCATTTCCTCTATTAGCAAAACCATATTCAACAGAATTACCTGTTATGGTTACATTCTGTAGAATTGGACTGGAATTATAACAGTAAATACCACCACCATTATAAGAAGAATTACCTGTTATGGTTACATTCTGTAGAATTGGACTGGAATCCCAGCAGGAAATCCCACCTCCATATCCAGCAACACTCCCCTCAAGAAGATAAGCAGTATTATTTATTATCGTTATATTCTGTAGAGTCGGACTGGAATTAGAACAGTTAATCCCAGCACCAGCACCAGCATAACCATTTGTAATGGTGAAACCAGAAAGCACTGCAGTTGAATCCACTCCACTACCAATGATTACTACAATTCCATTTTGATTGCCATCAATTATCGTTTGGGAAATATAACTTGTATCCTGTGTTGTTAAGAATAATGAAGCTACTGTGATCAGTTTTCCATTGTAGTTAATGTTTTCTACATAAGTTCCTGATTGCACAAGAACTGTGTCTGCATCAACTGCTGCATTAATTCCTGCTTGGATCGTTGGTTGATCGGCAGGGATGTTGATGATGGTTGAGTACAAACAAGTAGTTACTAAAAAAACGAAAATTAAAATAAGTGTTTTCATGAGACCTCCTTTTTTTTCTACATTATTTAATAAGCAATACTAATGCCAAATGAGACAATAAATTCTTCTATTAATCTAAATCAATAGCCATCAAGTGATTAGGCATTTTTTATCTTCAATATAAATCTTACATCAAAGGCAAAAAGTTAAAGAAGCTTTAGAAATTTATTAAAGTTTCTTTAATTTTTTTAGATTGACATGTTAAGATTCTAAATCAACTTTGCGATTGGAGGCATTGTGAGTTGGAAAAAAATTGTTTCTAAAAAATTGATCGGTAAAGGTACATTTGGAAAAGTCTATAAAGTAACTGATGAAAAAGGCGCAATTGGGGCTTTAAAAATAATTGATAAACAGTATCATAAGTTTCGCATTCAGTTTAAAAGCGCCTTTGAAATAACCAGGAAGATAAATGATGTAAATTATGTGAAAGCCTTACAGTGGATCTCTGATAAAGACGTGAGCTGGGTGATGGAGTATGTGGATGGGAAACCGATCTCATCTCTAAAATTTACTGATGGAGATTCTCTCGATAAAATCCTGAAATATATGATACAGGTTTGTAATGGACTGATGGCACTTCACAGCAGAAATATCATTCATCGGGACCTGAAACCGCAAAATATTCTTCTGAATTCAAATAATATTGTTAAAATAACGGATTTCGATTTTATTAAAATTGAGCATACAGGAAAACAGGTAAGTCAATTTGTTGGAACTCCGGTATATTCATCTCCCAAACATTTTATATCTTCGTATGATCTTGATATAAGAAGCGATCTGTATTCTCTCGGTGTGATTCTGTATGAACTGGTTACCGGAAAATTACCTTTTGAAGGAAAAGATGCAAAAGAGATTGGAGATAAACATCGTTTAAAGCCAATCATTTTACCAACTAAAATTAATCCCGATATCCCCAAAGGAGTTGAAAAGATAATTACCGGCTTACTGGAGAAAAATCCTAAAGACAGGTATCAACATGCTCATGCTGTGGCAATGGATTTATTTAAAGAAATAAAAAATAAAAAAGGTGTAAAAATTAAAGCGGATATTCCCTATTTGTTAAAACCCAGATTCGTGAACCGGGAAATATCATTAAAAACTCTAAATGAATTATCTGATGAGTTAGAGAGCAAAAACGGGAAAGTAGTGCTGATTCTCGGTGAATCGGGAATTGGAAAATCTAAACTGATCCAGCAATTTCATCATTATCTGCAATTTCAGAACGTAGATTTTTATTATTCGGTTTGTAAACTTGTGGAACATTCACTCGAACCTTTATCTTCTATTTTTGAGGAAATTTTGGAAGCAGCGAAATCAGAATCCGGGAAACTTCAATATTTTGGCAGGTTTGGTTGGGATCTGGTTAAATTTGGAATTTTAGCAGAAAAAGAGTGGATGAATAAAATCGAGAAACCGGTTGAACTGAGTGGTAAGGGTGCTGAAATAAGACTGTTCAGTGCAATGACCAACTTCATTCAGAAAGCAGCAACCAAACCGCTGGTGATCTGTATAGATGACTTGCAATGGGCAGATGAGATAATATTGAAGTGGCTTATCTATACAGAGAGAAATTTACAGGAATTTCCTGTACTGATCGTCGGCCTTCACCGTACGGAACAGCTCATCGAAGATTCATTGATCTTAAAAATAGAGAATCTGATCCAGGTAAAAATAAAGAATCTAAAAGGTGTCGATGTTTCCGATATGATAAAATCCATGCTGGGTAAAAAAAGTTCCAGCAGGGAATTAGATAATTTCATTAAAAGCATTGTTTCCCACACAAAGGGTAATCCGTTATTTATCAGGGAGATCTTGTATTATCTGCAGGAAAAAGGAAAAATTACAATAATTAATAATAAATGGAATTTCCCTCCAAAAATAGAGATAGAAAATCTCCCGGAAAACATTCAGCAAGTTATCCGGGAAAGATTAGCAGAATTGAGCAAAGAAACTTTAATTACTCTACAGACAGCATCCATAATTGGAAAGAAATTTAATTTTGAAATGCTTCTGAATATGACAAAAAAGAATGATAATGAATTATTAGATGACCTGATAGATTGCCGGGAAGTAAGTTTAATAGAAGAATCGGGAAATGATTATATCTTTATCCACGACAAGGTTCGAGAAGTTTTAGAGAATGAGATCAAAGAAAAATATCCCTCATTCTGGAAAGAACTGCATTTAAAAGCAGGAGAGTTCCTGGAAGAAAAGTATTCGAAAAATCCAGATGAAGTTCTGGATGACCTCGCTAAACATTTCTATTTTGCAGAGCAGCCTGAAAAATCTGTAAAGTATAATGAACTGGCTGGAGATAAAGCAAACAAGAATTATTTTAATAATAAGGCATTAAATTTCTATGAACATCTTATTAAAAATATTGAAGAGCAAATGTTAATATTAAACAAAAGAGATTCTGATTATAAAAAAACTACAACAATATTGATTGATACATTATTAAAAAAAGGTGATATTCTCCAGCTTATCGGTAATTGGAAAGAAGCGGAAGAAATATATAAAAACGCTCTCAAGTTATCGGAAGAGATTGAGGATAAGAAAAGAACTGCAAATTCATATGGTAAATTAGGTTCGCAACTTTATATAAAAAACAATCTTGAAAAAGCAATGGAGTGTTTTGAGAGCAGCTTAGTAATCAGAAAAGAACTCGTGGATAAAAAAGGTATTTCTAAAGCAGTTGGAAATATTGGAAATGTTTATTTTAACACAGGCAATTATAAAAGGGCGTTGGAATGTTATGAAAAGAGCTTGAAAATTGATGAAGAATTTGGGGATAAAAAAGGTATTTCAATAATACTTGGGAATATGGGAACTGTTTATTCTAATAAAGGAAATAATAAAAAAGCAATGGAGTGTTTTGAAAAGAGTTTAAAAATTGGTGAAGAGTTCGGAGAAAAAAAAGTTATTTCAAATGTAGTTGGAAGTATGGGACAAGTTTATGCTTATCAAGGCAATTATAAAAAAGCAATGGAATGTTTTGAAAAGAGTTTAAAAATTGGTGAAGAGCTCGGAGATAAAAAAGGCATTTCACACATAGTTGATAATATTGGCCAAGTATATAAAGAACAAGAAAATTATGAAAAAGCGATGGAGTGTTTTGAAAAAGCTATTCAAATAGATATAGAATTAGGCTTAAAACCACATTTACTAGATCATTTATCAAATAAAGCAGAATGTTTGTATGATCTGGGAGAATATGAAGAAGCAAATGAAGCTAATGAAGAATACTTGAAAATTGCAGAAGAAATGAAAGACGAAGAACATATTTTTAGCTACAATGTTCTTAAAGTGAAAATAGAATTTAAGACAGTGAGAAAGCATACATTAAGAATTAAGAATTGTATTGAACCATTGGAAAAGTTGTTGGAAAAAACTAAAGATGAAAAACAAATTGCTACGCTTAATTACGAATTAGCAATTATGAATAATGAATTAAATAGAGAAAAGAATGCTGATAGACATAAGAAGATAGCATTAGAACTTTATAAAAAACTTTATAAAAAAACTCCCAAGATAGAATATAAAAACAGGATTGAGGAATTGGGAAAATTGAATAAAAATTAGTTTAAATATTTTCTTTGGAGTTTGTTATGACACGAAAAATAAGGGATAAGTATCATAATTTATTAGATTACTTATATTCATCTGTTGATAATTTTAAGCCCGGTTCTACTTATGAATTATTATTAGCATTATTGAGCACCCAGATAAATGCAGATTGCTGCCTTCTTATAAATAAATATGAGCAGATATTATACAAATCCCCTACCTTAAAAGAAACCAAATTTAGTCATACAATTTTAAAAAAAGCTTTAAAACATAATAAATCTTTCCATATTCAAAATGCTGTAAAAGAAATAGATTTAAAAAATGCAAATAGTATAGCAGGACATATCTTTTTATCTGTAATATGTATTGTTCTGCACGACCGAAATAATGAAATTGTGGGAGCATTGTATTTAGATAGACATGAACTGGAAAAAAAAGCTTTCAGTATTTTTGATTTTAGACAGACAGAAGAATTTGTAAATAAATTTGCCAACATCTTAATAAATGAAGGTCTTGAAAAAATAGAATTAACCAGATTACGTAAGGATCACGGTTTTGAGGGAATAATCGGGAAATGTGATTCAATGCAAAAAATCTTTGAACAGATAAATAAAGTTGCTCCAACTGAGTCTAACGTGTTTCTGCAGGGAGAAACAGGAACGGGAAAAGAATTGGTTGCTCTGGCTATTCATAAAAGAAGTAAACGTGCTGATTGTCCATTTATCGCTGTTAACTGTTCTGCAATTCCCAAAGAACTTCTGGAGAGCGAATTATTCGGTCATGAGAGAGGAGCTTTTACCGGAGCAATAAACAAACGGAAAGGTAAATTTCAGTTAGCTCACCATGGAACTTTATTTCTGGATGAAATCGGAGAATTGGAACCTAATCTTCAAACCAAAATCTTGAGAGCATTACAGGAAAGGGAAATTCAACCAGTTGGTAGCGAGAAGATTGTTAAAGTCAATCTACGTCTGATAACTGCATCCAGCAAAGAAATAATTAATGAAATCCGGAAAGGAAATTTCCGGAAAGAGTTGTTTTATAGAATTAATTCCTTTCAGATATTTCTTCCTTCTTTAAGAGAACGTGGGAAGGATATTTTATTATTAGCAGAACATTTTATCACCAAATATTGTATTGAAAATGGTAATTATATTCCTCCTCCTTATTTCACAAAAAAGGCAAAAGAAAAACTACTTTCCTATTTCTGGGAAGGAAACGTTCGAGAATTACAGAATGTTATGGAAAATTTATCAATAAACTACACGGAAGGTAAAATAATAACAGATAGTCAGCTCAAGTTTTATCCTATTGGATCAGATGACACACCAAGAGCACAAAATAATACTTCATTAAAAGCAGCTGCAGAACAAGCTGAAAAAGAGCTTATAAAATCGTGCTTAGTAAAAAACGAATGGAAAAAAAACAAAGTAATAAAAGAACTTGATACTACCTTTCCCACGTTAGTAAAAAAAATGAAAAAATACGGACTGAAAAAAAATATAAGATGACTTATCCCCGCAACTTACTTTTCTATTGACCTATAAAACTCTTCCACTATCTCGTTAAACCCGTAAGCCAGTTCTGTGTTTCTTGCTTCTTCACATGTGAACCACTTCAGGCACTGTCCTTCCATTAAGTCGATTTTATCGATTTCCAGATTCTGGTTTTTCCAATATGTGTATTCAATGCGGTCGTCGAATTCTTTCTCGCAGAAAAGCTGAAAATCCTTCAAGTCAATATTCATCTCTTCCTTCATTTCACGGATTATGCATACTTCGGGAGTTTCATCCGGTTCTACATGTCCACCCGGAACATCCCACATGTTCGGGTATGGAATATCCGGTTTGTCATCGCGCAGGAAAAGCAGGATTTTCTCTTTGTCGTTAATGAATATTATACTTGTTCCGAGTCTTTTCATTAATAAATTAGTTATTTCTTGTTTGGGAAATCAACTCAATATTCTTATTTTTAGCATTTACTTTCATTTGTATTTTCCAGAACTTGCTTTTTCCTTGAAGAATTAAATAATCATCTTGGAGTTCAATTATTTCATACTTATTATTTACAATGCTAAAAAATTTTGTATTTTTACCATAATCTTTTAAATTCAGATAATCTTCAATTGATTCTGTAAAACTTGTGTTACCTCCACCTCCCATACTTATTGGTATTCTAAAAAACGCGAGGCTTTGATTTCCAAGATTCATAAGCATTGAAAGAATATCGTTTTTATTTGCTACTTTTATTTGATTTAATTTATCATCTAATTCGATCAGCTCTGTAAATGTTAATGGTTCCGAATTATATAATGGGATTTTCTGTACATTCAATTCCAGGCTTTTTGCAAGTTTTGTTTTTGGATATTCTATTATAATCGTTTTTATTTTCAGCATTGCTTGAATTGAGATACTATCTTCATTTGTTGAGATACTCAATAAGCTACAGGCTTCATCAAATAAAATTTGAGCTTTCTCATTTTTTATAAAATCCCTGTTTAACTCCAAAATTTCATAATATGTCAGAAATCCATGATTATTAACGAATAATTTCTTTTCCTCTGATTCAATACTTTTAGCTAATTTTGAATCGGGGAATTTTGATAAAATAACATTTAGTTTGGTAATCGCTTCTTCAGGTAAGCTATCAATGTTGGTGTGCTCTTTAAACATTGTTACTGCTTTGTTGAAAAGAATTTCTTCTTCTTTTTGTTTATTGGAACAACTTATAAACAATATTAGCGAAATTATAAGAATCAAATTTTTCATGTTACCATCTCCTATTATTCTTTTTTATTTTCCAGCAGGAAGCAGAACCTTGTTACTATTAACGAAAATTATGCTGTGTTTCATATTTCCAAAAAAAAGAAAAAAGACTCTCCGGTCTAAAGAGTTTTTAATAATGGCAAATTTTCTCTCTATTTATTTAATGAATTATCTCCTGATATTCAGAGCTATCAAAAGCAAGAATAGGGAAGAAAATGATTGGCAGAAAAAGCATCCCAATGGCAAAACCACTACCTTTTCCGAATACTTTTGCAAAATCAAATAATATTATTATAGCGATAACAATGTTCACAACAGGGATTAACATAAGAAATATCCACCAGATCGGACGGCAGGCAATCTGCAACTGCAAAATGGCATTATAGATTGGAACAATACAACCCCAACCGGGCTTTCCTGCTTTCACATAGATCTTCCATTGAACAACGATCATAAAAATAATTACTGCGAAATAAAAAATCCAGAAAACGATACCTAATCCAGCAGCAGATTCTGCTGAATATACATCATCGTAAATAATTTTCCTCCTATCTTTTTTATGGATTTGAAACAACTTTTTAGTTTGTTTCAAGTCAAGAATTTTCTGTTGATAGAAAAACCCGAATCCGACAGTTACCGGAGTTTCGCCAGTTTTTATTATTTTTCCATCACGATCATCTTCGGTCTGGTTACTCCTGCTCTTATCTGTGTGTGACCATTGATGTAGATCATATTCCCATCATGTTCTTTGAAGAATTTATTGTAATCTTTATCCATTTCAAAGTTACCGAAACCTTCCGTTATTATCAGCGGGAAGGGGATATTTTCATTGCCGGTAAGCGCCACACCGATTTCTTCTCCGGTAAACTGTATAAGATCAGAGTTATTTAAGGAGGCAGCAACCACTCCTATTACATTTTGCTTTTCTGCCTTTTTCAAAAATCCAATATCAATTTTGGATGGGATGACAACAATATCATTTTCACTGCAATTCCCGATATTTTTAACGTCTTCCAGATATTTTATTTTTCCCCAGGCTTCCAGACCGAACCCGATGATTCCCATCAGGGTTGAACCTTCATAGGAAATAGTTGCAGAATAGCCGGGTTCAACTTTTGTAACTTTCCCTTTAATTCCTGCATACCGAAGATAAGGGTCTTTATCATATTGGATGGTAACTGTACCAATTTCGGTGTCGATCTTTTTTATTGTACCGGTGGTTGGAACTGAGACCAGCATGGGATGACTTCCATCCTGCAGATCGATCATACGAACAGCAAGCAGGTCTCCTGCATAAACAAAATCTCCAAGATTTTTCTTCATATAACGGGTGATGAGTTTTGGTTTGATATTAAGCTTTTTGACCACGTTTATGGTTTTGGGTTTGGCAGAGTAATCCTGTATTTCCCGCATAATTATTGTTCCGGAATCATAATTGATTTTCTCCACTCTACCGCGTACAGGGGAATCGAAATAGAAGTGCTGGAACTGGATCTCATCAATAAAACTGCGGGAACCAATCTCAGCGATTCGTTGTCCGTATTTTACTTCCTGACCTTCCTTAATTCTCAATGATTTTTCGACATTTTCGGGATTCAGATGCAGGTAGGTTTTATCAAAGAGAGAAACGACATAGACTCTTGGCGGGTCGTAGAGATTTTCTCCAATAACAGTATCAGGTGTGACTAACTTTCCTTGTTTAACCAGGATAT
>JAGLWO010000307.1 GCA_023133395.1 Candidatus Cloacimonadota bacterium
CGGAGTAAGTCTTATTGCTCCCTCATAGGTACCACCTGCTGTAAGACCTATACTGGTATAAGGCTCGCCATCATAGTGAATAACCTCTTCATCAAATCTTGATGAAGGGTTTGGGAATCCTTGTCCTGGATCAAGTCTACCACTTACTGGGTTAGGTGCAAGTTGCAATGTGCCGAACAAGGCACCTGTCTTCATACATTCTTGCGTAGAACCCCGTAAAGCTTCGCAACGGGGCAGGCCCTGTTGAATAGTAGACATTTTATGGGGTTTACCCTGTGGAATTTCCCTTATTTCACCAGGGTTAATCTCTATAGATTTTACAAACCTGGCACCTTCACCAATGCTAATATAGAAGTCAAGTGGTCCGTTACCTGGATTACTGATTGTTATATTGGTATCATAGTTTGTATCTACAGGAAGTTCTACATCGATGCTTGCAGGATTCACAACTATCTCAGGATGCAGCATGGCAAAGTTAACCAAAGTTATTTCTCCACCGATTACTACAACACCGGTTGTACCAATTTCATTGTATCCATCGGCAATAACTGTCATATCATAGGTATCAGTGAGGGCTTCCGGCATAAGATAATATCCATTGGCATCAGTAGTATCACAGTAAGTAAAATAAGAACCCTGTGCAGTAACAACAGCACCAGGGATAGGATTCCTCGTTGCTTCGGTAACTATACCTTCAATAGCACCAAAAATCTGCCCCACAATGAAAATGCCATCTTGGGTAGTTACTATTGGGGTTCCTTCATTATATATGAATTCCTCAAAATGCAAAGGACTCTCTTGACCATGTTGTGCATCAGGGGATACAATGAATATCAGGTTGATCAATGTTCCGCTCCCTGTAAGTTCATCCGTGCCTGACATCTCGACAAATAATGTATCGCCAACTACGCTGTATTGCCATGTCCAATCAGTACCGGAAAGCAAAGTCCCTGTGGCGTCTATATCCATTTCTGTAATAATAGTTGAGTCATAAATTAGTGTGAATTCTGCTGAGACAACCTCTTCTCCTGTTATATCTGTGGTATTAACAGGGATACTGATTGTTTCTCCTGGCTCACCACAGCTAAAGTCTGGAACAGAAACAATTTTGAGAATGGACGGTTCAGTTAACCAGGGAGTGTAATGTATATAATCTATAGGTAAATATGAACAGCCTACCCCGTCACCATTGGGACCAAAAGGACCACCGGGGTCGCCCCACCAGTTATTTTGAGCTGCAGTGATGCGCTGAGGGAAACAGCCGCCGCTTGAATTAAGAACTCCAAAACCAATATTATCAGTAATATCGCAGTAGTGGATAGAGCACTCGCCAGAATGAGATATGCCATCGCTAGCATTATTTGATATAATGGAGTTGGTTATTGTCGTACTGGAAAACCATGTACCACAACCTATGCCAGTGCCACCATTATTTGATACAACACAGTTGGTTATAGATTTAGAAATTGGCCCGCCGATGCCGCCAGATAAGTTGCTGGTTATGATGTTGTCAGTTATAGTTATTAAACCACAAGTTGATGAGGTGCTGATGCCCAAACCATCATTGTCGGCGATGAAATTGTTATCAATTAAGACTCCACCACCAGGAATTGAGATACCACTGCTGCCGCTCTGAGTGATACTATTGTCGATGATAGTTGGTATACTGGCATAGAAGTCATGGCTGATGATACCGGCGCCACTGTTCTGAGTAATGGTATTGCCTGTGATAGTTGCATCAGCCCAATAGCGGAGATAGATACCATTGGTGTTATTCTGACTAATGATATTATCAGTGATAGTTGGAAGAGATCCGTGGACATAGATGCCACCGCTATAATCAACCTCAGTAGATGTGTTATTAGTTATGATATTGCCGATTATAGTTGGTGCAGCACCATTCATACACAGGATGCCGCCAGCATCGTATGAGCCATATCCATTCTGAATAGTAAATCCCTCAACTATGGTAGTAGCATCTATGGTAATTCCTCCCCAAAAGTTGTCTATTCTTA
The DNA here is from genome assembly GCA_023133395.1 of Candidatus Cloacimonadota bacterium. Lineage (GTDB taxonomy): Bacteria > Cloacimonadota > Cloacimonadia > Cloacimonadales > TCS61 > JACNIV01. The sequence continues at coordinate 2,016 of JAGLWO010000307.1, forward strand.
TCACGGATCCGTTTTCACCTCCATCTATTATCGTTACCTCAGGACCAGATTCACTTACCAGATGTATACTCTCGGTCTGTTGTAGAAAAGGAATATAGGTGCCACAAGGCCAGTTGATGTTCTCGTAATATGTACCTTCTGCTACTAATACCGTGTCATTATGAGTGCAGAAATTCAGTGCTACTTGTATGGAATCGAGGGCAGAACCAGGTTGTACATACAAAAGAGTAGTATTATAGCATCCGGAAGTATTGCTGTGCTCGCTTTCGTTAACAGGGATTTCGTTGTCATAAGCAGTTACATAAATGGAATAGTATTCACCGGGAGTCAATTCCGAAACAGTATAAGTCTCCACTCCAGGATCTACAGAACCAATGAAGCTGCTGTTAGCATAAATATTGATACCGGCAAAATCATCTAAAGGAGTCCCATCCGCCTGTGTAGTAGGGTCATCCCAGGTAAGTTGGATAATACCACTGGAAACGGCATCTGCATATAGATTTTCCGGTGGTGCTGGAATAGGTGAACCTCCGGCATACCAGCTTACTGTGTTTATAGCAGCAATAAATGAGACATCGGAAGGTACTGTTTGACCTAATCCTGAAGATACGACTAGATCACCAATATTATCATAGACATAATAGGCATTTCGGTAAGGATACGGACCTGCTGGTGTATAATCTACGAATACAGAATCACTATCATCAACAAAAAAAGCATAATGTTCTGGACCAGTTCCTGAAGTAAGAGTTATATCATCAAGAACAACAACACCATTTACCAACACATCGAGCATACTACCCGCCCACCCATCTCCACCAACAGTAAAGAGGGAAATAGTAAATGCATACATACCATTACCTAACTGGTTTTGATTATCAGCCACAGCTACAAGGTAATAACCATATAGCTGACCATCTGTGAGACCATCATCTGTATATGTTTCTACACCTGGATTAACAGATACAATGAGAGTGCCATCTGAATAGTAAACATCAATATGGTTAAGATCTGTGAGTGGAGAGCCATCTATATTCTCGGTGGGGTCTGTCCATGTGAGTTGAATTGAATTTGGTGTGGTATAATCGCTGTAAACACTAAAATCAGAGGGGGGCATAGGTGCAATAAGCATTGCTCCGGCTGTATTGCTAGGCATACTCTCGTTTACAGGGGTCTCATCATCGTAAGCAGTTACATAAAAGTTATACTGTTCTCCGATGGTTAATCCTTGAACAACATAAGTCTCTACTCCAGGATTTACTGAAGTAATATATGTTTCATCAGCATAATAGATATTGATACCTGCCAGATCCTCTAAGGATGTGCCATCGACATTCTCGGTGGGGTCTATCCAGTTTAAACGAATGGCGTTTTGGAATACCGTATCGCTGAATGCAGTTAAATCAGCAGGAGGCATTGGAGCAAGTCCACCACCCAGAAGAGCTACTACTGTGCTTGTGATTTCATCCATCGTTCCGTAGGAATCATGATAATAGACATTACCGAAGCTCAGGTAACTATTCCCGGTGGTCAGTGTCTGGAATACAATATCTGTAATCAAACCCTCTCCTTCCGGTGCCTCAAGAGTATCTGTGCCAGCTAAGGTATAGGCAATACTTAAGACACCTGGAGTAGAAGTATCAACCATCCAGCCAAGTGCCTGTCCTCCATTTATGGTAAGGAAATTTGGCTCATAGGTGATAGGGTTGGAGGGTGAAGATGTGATGTACTGCAAACGTGTATGATTATATAGCACCTCAAACTCATAAGTATCCAGATTCACTACATCCTGGGCATATACATCTACCCTGATGTAACTCCCTTGGTTAGGGGTTGGTATTTGAAGCAGGTTCTGATTACCATAAGTAGTTGCATCTAAGTCAAAGGTTATGCTGGCATCTTCGTTAGGACCGGCAAAGATCAGGGAACTGAAAAATAAACTCATCCCTAATATTAAAATTAATCTTTTCTTTTTCATCTTTTTTCCTCTTTATTTCATATAGTTAAATACAGAACTCTTTCTCTTTTTTTTGATTAAACCATTGCGAAGGTCAAGATGACTTTGATAGTATCACAACCTTCGCAAGGTTTTTATCTTTATTTCAGTAACATCATTTTCTTGAATTCTGAATAGCTCTCAGATTTCAGTTTGTAGAAATAAACTCCAGAAGCATTATCTTTTGAATTCCATTCGTAGTTATAAGCACCAGCTTCGAAGGTTTTGGATTCAACTATCTGACCTCTGATGTTAAAGATAGTCAATTCTGCAGTTTCACCTTCTTTGATGTCGAATTGAATGAATGTGGTCGGGTTGAATGGGTTTGGATAGTTACCTTTGAGTAATGTAATTGTTGGAAGCGGAGGAGGTGTTTCTCCTTCGGGGATGGTAAGTGAAATAGGACCGTAAATCCCAGTATCATTGGAATAGCTCACACTTTCCAGCCAATAACAGTATGTTTCGTTAACTTGAACTGGGTATTCATCGATAAACTCATAATTTGTAGGTTCGGAAGTAGTTCCTGCTCCTCCAATCAATTCTACATTAATTAGAATAGTATTATCTTCTTCAAGAGCAGTATCGCTTTCACCACGATATATATTCCAACCCATGTTACTGCTTTCACTTTGAGTAGCCCACATTATAGTTAAATTATCTGCAACAAACTCAGCTGCAAAGTTTGTTAGTGTTACTGGTAATGGGTTATCACCATCCATTCCCCAGTCTGATAATGTCCAGGTGTCAAATTCTACAAATGAAGGGTCAATACCAAAATCGTAAGTTATACTTGCCAAAATAGCAGCTTGATTTAGTAAATTTGCAGCATGAGCAGGAATTGGATTTCCATCAATTAGAGCATACCAAACAGCTTCAGTTTGATGAAGAACAGCGGAACTTGCATAAGCTACTGCTGCATCAAATGGCCATTCCAAACGAAGAGTTACTGGATATACAATAGTTGCTAATGAAGTATCAAAATCCCACCAAAGAGTTTGAGGGTTACCTACAGGAATTCCTGGAGGTGGATTTGAATCATCAAAGATCAAATCAATAGTACCAGAACCTCCAGGTGGGAAAGTAATAGATCCACCAGCCGGGAAGGTAACTGTACCACCACCAGGTGGGATAGTGACACCACCAATTGAAGCTGTACCCTTATCTGTAATGAGGTCCACCACACCATATGAATCGTAATAGTAAACATCTCCAAAGCTCAGAGTTCCATAAGTGTCAACAAGAGACAGAAATACAATGTCTGCAATTAGTCCCTCTCCTTCTGGTGCTTCAAGAGTATCTGTGCCTGCTAAGGTATAAGCAATACTTAATACACCAGGAGTAGAACTATCTATCATCCAGCCTAATGCTGTACCACCATTAGATTCAAGGATGTTCCCTTCAAAGGTAATGGGATTTGTAGCACTGGATGACACATATTCAAGCTCTGAAGGGTTATAGATCACCTCAAACTCATAGGTATCTAAATTTTGTACATCAGTACAATACACATCTACTCGTATGTAAGTTCCTGTAGGTTGAGATGGTATGCCGGTCAGATTCTGGTTACCGGTAGTGGTTGCATCCAGATCAAAAACTATACCTGCATTCTCGTTTGGTCCTCTACCTTCTTGACCGGATCTTGTAGGAGGAGTGCCTTCATGCCAGTGGTCTCCGAAAACCTGCAAATCGGCAGCATCGATGATATTATCCGGTACTAGGTCGTAAAGAGGATCCCAATCCGGATGTGTGTCAGTAAAGTGCCAGTGGTCTCCAAAGAGCAGAAGGTCTGCACCGTCTACATAGTGGTCAGCATTAAAATCACCTATGAGGCCGACTTCGATGATACGACCATTGTAGTAGTCGGTAATTAAGGTGTTTCCATTTGACAACCGATCAGCATCGAGTGGATAGCTAAGTCCAGTGCTGTATTCCCAAACGATGGCGCCGTCTGAGGTTACCTCTATAACACGATGGTTGTTACGGTCGGTAATCAATGTATTGCCGTTTGAGATACGCTCGGCATCATACGGCCTGTTAAGTCCAGTGCTGTATTCCCAAACTATGGTGAAACCCGAAGTTATTTCAATAACACGATTATTGTTTTTATCAGTAATTAATGTGTTTCCATTTGACAATCTATCAGCAGCGTATGGAGAATTAAGTCCAGTGCTGTATTCCCAGACGATGGAGCCGTCTGAGGTTACCTCGAAAACAGAAATATCATCAACAATCAAGGTGTTACCATTTGATAACCGATCAGCATCGCGTGAACCATAATCTAAAGGGTATTGCCAGACGATGGTGTTGTCTGAGGTTACCTCGAAAACATAAATATCACCAGCAATCAAGGTGTTACCATTTGACAACCGATCAACATCCCATGATGAAGTATCTTGAGAGTATGCCCAGACTATAGTGCCATCCGGGGACACCACGAAGATGGTTTGGTAAGCGTTCGAAGGATCAGTAATCAATGTATTGCCGTCTGAGAGACGGTCGGCATCACGTGGCGCGCTAACTTCAGTATATTCCCAAACAATTTCATCTGCCATTGTTGGTTTGGGGGACCAGGCAATGAGAGCTACTACTGTGACGAGCATGAAAATTCCTAAACTTCTGTTTTTGTTTATCATCTTGTTCTCCTTTTCCCGTGAAATTCCTTTTTTATTTCACTGGGGTTTTGTTCCATAAAATTAAATACAGAACTTTTTTTCTTTTTTTGCATTTAACATCATAATAAGTGCTTCAACCTCACCTATTTATGACTGGGAGACTGGGAGATTGGGAGACAAGGTGAGAATCATTGTTATCACCCGATGTATTGGGATTAAATAGAGAAGCACTCTGCCTATTTTAGATATTAACATTTCAAATTCCCTCACCCTATTCTAGACATTAACATTTCAAATCCCCACACCTATCATCTAAGTTAATCTTCTTTGTATCTTTTCTTGACATAATGAAAGGTTCTTCCAAAAATAACAATGGCATAAGTGGGGACAAGCCATTTCTTGGTATTTCTCTCATTATGTCACCCTGGGCTGTTAGCGGATCTGCCAATGTTATTTACTAACAGCCCTCCTCTTTTTCTATAATATTCTCTCTACAAGAGGAATCAATCCGTTGCGGAGATCCAACTCTGGTGTAGAATCTCCAAATTTAATCTTAAATTCTTCCAAATTCATATCTTATTGGGATACTCTTTTTCATCTCAGTTTTTGTTTCACTCGGTTCTTCAATCTTTTTACTTTCTTTCAGGAAAAATTCGCTTTTTTTAAGGTTACCCATCTCTTTATACACTTTGCTCATCTTCTCTAACCATACCTTTTGTGCTCTTGGATTCTTGATTTTAGATGCGATATGATAGGCCTGTCTAAAGTGTTCTATCGCCTTAGGGAATAAACCTCTCTGCATGTATATCTTTCCTATGTTGCCAATAGTTGCAGCCTCGCCATCCAAATCGTGAAGTTGGGAAAAGGCATGATAGGCTTCCTGCATAAGTTTCAGAGCTTCGGACATGCGGTTTGACATATAGTATAATAATCCTAGATTAGCCTTGCTGACACATTCTTTCTGCTTATTATTTGATTTGATAAATATCTCAATTGATTTTTTTAGATATTCTTCTGCCTTAGAAAAATTTCTTTTTTTTTGTTGGATCCAATACATACTGCCATAAGCGTCACCAAGCAAATTAGACCCTTCTAATAACTCAACTGAGCGTTGAAAATAGTCAAATGCCCTTTCCATTTCACTGTCTCGTAAACAGTTACCCATATCACAGTAGGCAGCACCTAATTTCTCATTGTCGCCCATTTCCTCTGCAAGAGAAATAAGTTTTTGACAGGTTTTTAGCTCATTTTCTTTGTCATCAAAGTTATGATATATATGTGCCATCTTCTCATATACAATAAAAAGAAACTCTTTGTTGTCTTTACAATTAGCCTCTAATTTCTTTAAGATTTCCAAGACTTCTTCTCTTTTCCCAAGTATATTCAGCATTTGTGCTTTAATAAAAAGAACTTTTGAATTATCATAATCTATTTGTAATAAATTATCTATTGTTGAAATCAGATCCTCAGCAATTAAACCCTCAGGATGTGGGGTCTTTTCTGATTCCGATTCCTCTTTCATCTGTCTGTAAGATAATCCTTCTTTTCTCTTTTCATCAATCCAGATAATTCGTTCTTTAATTTCTAAGTCGTTTTCCCAGAAGGCAGGGAACTTGCCTCCTTCCCATTTTGGCTTTGGTAATAATCCTCTCTGTATTAAACGTCGGAGAGATCTTACCTTAGATGTAATATCTTTACCATTCCCGAGTACTTCAAGGTTTTGTTCGTCTGTAAATTCAATCAGCTCATTTTGCATTAGTTTCATTTTTTTCTCCTTGAAAGAACATTAACATTTCCAATTTATTTTTATCAGGATAATGTCCTGACAACAAAATTTCTACAGAAATTGTCTGTCAAGAAGTTTCTCGGTTTGGATAAATATTTTTCATTTTTTTTATCAAATATAGAATAAATTATTGCTGAGATATATGATTTTACAGTTAATTCTATGTATATTGAAAATGGGAGAGATAAGTTGATACAATAAATAATTTATCTATAAATATGAATATAAAAGGAATAAAAATATTGAAAAAATTAGATAGCTGATCTTAATAAAAGTATATTTCATAATTACTATAACTCAAATTGAATCTACATTTGAGATTCTGATAAATCGTAATTTTTAAAACATTAACATAAATAATCTATTTAGGATATATAATGGAAGTTTTCAGTTTAGAAAAACAACAATTTTATTTGACAATTTTTGCTGGAGAAAAAAAGTAAACTTGGTTTTTAGAAAAAAATTTCTGTCTTCGGGGCAGGGTTAAATTCCCGACCGGCGGTTAAAGTCCGCGAGTTCGTCAAAACCGAACTGAACCGGTGAAATTCCGGAACCGACAGTAAAGTCTGGATGGGAGAAGATAGTAAGAATGTTATAAACAAAAGCTCCGAAGATATTCGGAGCTTTTGTTATATAAGGAAATTCTATGAAGCAGTTTATGAGGTTCTGTTTAGATTTGGCTGAAAAATATCGCGGATATACAAGTCCCAACCCGATGGTAGGAGCAGTTATTGTTAAATATAATAAAATCGTTGGAAAAGGTGCACATAAAAAGGCAGGCGCTCCTCATGCAGAAGTTGTTGCTTTAGAAGAAGCAGGTAAATTAACAAAAGGAAGTACTTTATTCGTAAATTTGGAGCCCTGCTCACATTTTGGAAGAACTCCTCCCTGCACGGAAAAGATAATTTCAAGTGGGATTAAAAGTGTTGTAATTGCAATGAAAGATCCGAATCCCAAGATACATGGAAAAGGAATCACAAAATTACAGGAAAATGGTATCAATGTCGATGTTGGAATTTGTGAAAATGAAGCAAAAATGTTAAATGAAATCTATATAAAACATATAACCACAGGTAAGCCTTTTGTCATTTTAAAATTGGCAATTACCTTAGATGGGAAAATTGCTTCTAATACAGGCAATTCGAAATGGATAAGTAATGAACAATCTAGAAAAAAGGTTCATCAACTACGAAATACTGTTGATGCAATTCTGATTGGCAAAAAAACTCTTTTAAGAGATAATCC
>JAGLWO010000308.1 GCA_023133395.1 Candidatus Cloacimonadota bacterium
TTAAGTGAGGAACATTTAGCCTTTCGAGAAAAACTCAAAGAGTTCTCTGATAATGTTGTGGCTCCAAGAGCAAAAGACCTTGACCTGAACAGTGAATTTCCATACGATTTAGTAAAAAAAATGGGAGAAATGGAGCTGTACGGTCTATTCGTTCCCAAAAAATATGGCGGTGCTGGTCTTGATACTTTATCTTATGCAATTGCAGTAGAAGAGATAAGTAGGGCTTGTGGCTCAACTGGAATCTTTTTTGCTGCTCATTCTTCCCTTGCAGTCACTCCAATTTACCAGGCAGGTAACGAATCCCAGAAACAGAAGTGGCTTATTCCTTTAGCAAAAGGTGAAAAGATAGGTTCTTTCGGATTAACCGAACCTAATTCCGGAAGTGATGCTTCTGCTACAGAAACCACTGTAAAACTTGTTGAAGATGAATATATCATAAATGGAATAAAATGCTTTATTACTTCCGGTCATGTTGCAGACATTATTGTTTTTACTGCAACCAAAGACCCATCACTAGGTTATGCAGGAATTTCAGCATTCGTTGTTGAAAAAGGAACTCCTGGTTTTATACATGGGAAAAAAGAAGATAAAATGGGTTTGCGGGGTTCAATAACTTCAGAACTAATTTTTGAAGATTGTAAAATCCCAAAAGAGAATCTTTTAGGAAATGAAGGCGATGGTTTCAAAATCTTCATGCAAACTCTCGATAGCGGCAGAATTTCTATCGGTGCTCTCGCTTTGGGAATCGCTCAAGGTGCTCTTGAATATACAATTAAATTTGTAAAATCCAATACGATTTCAGGGAAACCACTTTACAAACATCAATCAATACAATCCACGATCGCTGAAATAGGAACTGAGATCGAAGCTGCTCGGTTACTTATTTATCAGGCTGCTGAGCTGAAAGATGCAGGAAGACCTTTAACCAAAGTAGCTGCCATGGGAAAATATTATGCTTCATTAATCGGTATGAAAGCGACCAACACAGCAATCGAGCTTCATGGGATGTTAGGTCTCACCAAAGAATATCCTGTTGAGCGGTTCATCCGCGATGAAAAACTTATGGAAATCGGGGAAGGGACTTCAGAAATTCAAAAAATTGTAATTGCAAGACAGATATTAGGAAAATAAAAAATATAAAGTTAAGGAGAAGTTATGAATTTTGAATTAACAAATGACCAGAAGATGCTTCAATCTGAGGTCAGGAAATTTGCTGAAAACGAATTGGCACCATTAGCACCGGAAATCGATGTTTCAGGTGAATTTCCAAAGGAAAGCATAAAGAAACTGGCAGAGCTCGGTTTACTTGGCATTTTTATTCCCGAGAAATACGGCGGTTCAGAATTTGATTTTGTTTCTCTGGCAATAGCTATTGAAGAAATCTCCAGAGCTTGTGCTTCTACAGGTGTAATTGTTGCTGTTAATAATTCTCTTACTGCATATCCTATCTTGCAATTCGGAACAGAAGAGCAAAAACAGAAATATCTTCCACTTCTCTGTTCTGGAGAAAAGATCGGAGCCATGGGGATCACTGAACCAAACGCAGGTTCTGATGTAGCAGCAATGGAAACTACTGCAAAATTAGAAGGAGATCATTATATATTAAATGGCACAAAAAGATTTATTACAAATGGTGGAGAGGCTGGAATTTTTATAGTTTTTGCTTATACTGATAAAGAGCTCAAACATAAAGGGATGAGTGCATTCATAGTTGATAGGGAATCACCAGGCTTTTCTCTGGG
>JAGLWO010000309.1 GCA_023133395.1 Candidatus Cloacimonadota bacterium
ATCTCACTGAGAAAGTATCCAAACAAATAGAGAAATATATTTTAAAATATCCTTCCCAATGGTTCTGGGTTCATAGAAGATGGCGAGGGTCTAAGAAAGCCAGAGAAAGCTAATCAAAAAACTTTACAAGATAGATTTTTACAAAACTTTGACTCAAGGAGAAATTTTTGAAAAGATTATTAATATTAGGTTTTATCGTTGGTTTTTCTTTATTGAATGCAGTTGCTTTTATCCCTGCTTCGGGTATAAATGTGGCAGCTTCACGGGACTCTCTGGTTTATTATCACACAGATACTGATGACCAGCACTGGTACGGCACGGATAGCTGGGCAGTCAAATTTGATTTTAATAGTTACTTTTCCACTATTGATTCGATTCAATTTCAGGCTGAAGGAGCTAGAATTTATATACCCGGTTATCAGAGTCTGGATCCAATGACCATTAAGTTGTGTAAAAATGACGTTAACCAACCTAATCTTAATCCAGATAGTATTTTGTATGTTTACTCTATTCAGCCCTCTGAAATGAGTTTCCATGATTGGAATGATATTGATTTCACACAGAGCTTTACAGACACTATTTTCTGGTTGGTAGTAGATTATCCTACGAATTCTACTAGTCAATTTATTTCCGCTTCTGCTATTGACGGCTCTCACAGCTATTTTAAAGATGATGGTTATTATTACAACATGCTGGCAAACAGCTTTGAATCTGAGTTTCTTTTCAGTTTAAAGGGTAGGTTTATCACAGAAGGAAATGACCTGGATCTGATAGCTTTAGATTGGGTAGGTGAAATGATTCCAGGAGAAGAAATTTCTCCTATATTTATAATAAAGAATAATTCCGATGTAACTGTTGAAAATTCATATATAGAGATCGATTTAATTTGTCCCGAAGGTGAAATTTATTTAATCAATATTTCCAGCGGGAGTGTTTGTGATTCTATAAACCTTCCGCCATTACCTGCTGACGAAACAATTATTTTTAATGTGAGTGACAGCCTTAGATTTCACCTGGTTAGGAGTCCTTCTCAATATGAAGTATATGCTGAATTATTCTGTGAATCTGATAGTTTAACTGAGAATAATATAATTGAAAACAGTTTTGATGTATTTGATGTTAATCAAACTGTAATTATGATTGAAAATGCAGTCAAACTTAATGATATTGCAAGTGAAGGTATCTGGGAAGATCAATCGCTGATTCTTGACCCTGATAGTTCTCAGGTAGTTAATTATTTTGCCAATTTCCCAGATGTTCCGTTTTTTAATGAATACTCTCTGGAAAGATACCATTATTACGATCTTATGGGATTTCCTGCTACAATTGTTGGAGGAGATAAAAAGATACTTGGTTATAGTTCACAATCTTATCCGGATGTTCTGGATTCGTTATTTAATAATGCGTTGAATAATAAAACCTTTATAAATTCAGATACAAGCTATGCTTTTTATGATGAATCAGGAAATGTTGAATTTACAATTGAAATATTAAATGAAGAAACTTATTTATTTAATGAATTTGTTTCTGATTGTAAATTGTATATTGCAGTTGTGGAAAATATCCTGAATTATCAAGGATTACCTCCTGATATTGAAATCCCTGTAATGCTGTATATGATAGATGCAATTTCGGATTTGCAATTGAGTTGCGACTCAACTTTTTGTGATACTGTCGGGTTTAATATGAACGAGGATTTCGAAGCTATCACTGGCGACCTTAATAACTGCGTGGTTGCTTACTGGCTACAAAATGATGACACAAAAGAAATTTTCTTAGTTGGCTCTCTTCCTTTCACAGAATTTAATCCCGGTCTTGTAGATATAACTCAAGAGGACATCCCACATTTTTCCCAGACCATACGGATTTATCCTAACCCCTTTTACTTAAAAGGGAACTTGAAAATTTGTCTTAATTCCTCCAGAAATATCCAATTTTCTGAACTGAAAATTTACAATATTAGAGGTCAATTAGTTAAAACTATTACAAATAAGGAAGAAAGCAGAAATTGTACATTCTTATGGGATGGCAGGGATAATAATGCTAAAGAAGTTTCCAGTGGTGTTTATTTGATGAAACTTAAAGCAGAAACCGATGGAAAGGTCAATACACATTTCCGAAAATGCCTGTTGATTAAACAAAAGTGAAAAAGAAGAATATTTTTAATAAATCCTATTTTGAACTGACAGGTTGTATTCATATCCATTCAGAATATTCGTTTGATTCAAAAACTTCTATTAATAAGATCATTCGTCTGGCAAAGAAAAGTGAATTAGACTATATTACTATTAATGACCATTTAAATCTGGATGCAAAAAAGAATAAGCACGTTTTATCGGAGAAGGATCTTTTTGTTATTGTCGGGATGGAAATAAACGATAAACAGAATAATAATCACTATTTGGTGTTTAATTCGGATGATATCATCAGAGGTAAAACTGTGGAAGAATACGTTTCCTATTATGCAGAACATGGTGCTATAGGGTTTGCAGCTCATCCCATAGAGAAACGGGCTTCCTCAAAATTCCGTTATTATATCTGGACAAATCTGGAAAATGACAGATTCGATGGTTTGGAAATCTGGAACTACCTGTCTGAATGGATCGGTAAAATGAATCCGGCATTTAATGGTCTACTTCTCATTTTATTTCCAAATCTATTTATAAAAAAGCCACACAGGGAAACTCTAAATTATTGGGACAAACTGAATAATTCGGGGAAAAGAAAATCTGCAATAGGAAGTATTGATGCTCATACGGA
>JAGLWO010000031.1 GCA_023133395.1 Candidatus Cloacimonadota bacterium
AATAGTTAATTACTGTAAAAGAAATTCGGAAATCAAAACCCGGGAAATTTTCAGAAAAATATCTAACATTATTTCTGAAAATTCATCTTTAATGAAAAAACAGATTTTAAAAAAATTAAATAAAAAGCCTGTATATTCCAATATTTTTATATCTGAAAATATATCTGAAACCCAATTACTCAAAATTAAAAATGAATTCGAAAAAGAGAAAATCCCTGGATTAGTTCATACTTTCAGTAAAATTAAACGCTTTTATCCTTATGATAAACTGGGTGCTAATTTCCTTGGTATGATCGAAGAAATCAAAGATGAATCATTCAACTCAGATAAGGAAATGATCTACAAAGTATATGGTAAAAATGGAATAGAAGCTACATTCAACGAGGAATTATCCGGTAAATTTGGCTGGAAGGAAACCATATATGACGCAAATAACAAAAGAGTTCCCCTGTTATTTTTAAAAGAAAAGAATCCTCAAAATGGTAATTCATTGATTCTTACAATCGACAAGAATCTCCAGGAAATTTTAGAAGAAAATCTACAGAATGGATTGAAAGATTATAAAGCAAAAAATGCTATTGGTATCATCATGCAACCTTATACAGGAGAAGTTCTGGCAATGGCTGGAATCATAGAAGATTATAAAAGAAAATCATCTTCAATGTTGAGAGCTTCTGTAAATCTGCCTGTTTCTTTTATGTTCGAGCCAGGCTCAACCCTGAAACCAATTACTGCATTATTAGCTATCGAAAAAAATGTTTATCAACCTTCAGATAAAATTGATTGTCGGAATTATAAAATCACTTACAAATCAGAAGAAAGAACAATTAAGGATGATCACAAGTATAAGTTCTTAAGTTTTAAAGATATCATAGCGTATTCCAGCAACGTGGGAATAAGTAAAATAGTCGAAGAAATTGGGAGTAAAGTTCTCTACGAACGCATGATAGCTTCAGGATTTGGTCATAAAACCGGTTCTAATATTGGAGGAGAGGCTTCTGGAATTTTCCGTAAACCTAAGGATTGGCAAGGATTCTCTTTGCATTCTATTTCATTTGGACAGGAAATTTCCGTGACTGCTCTACAACTTGCAAATGTTTACTGTGCATTTGCAAATGGCGGAAAGGTCATGCAGCCTTATATCCTGAAAAAGGTAAAAAATGAAGAAGGTAAAATCATTAAAACCTTTGATCCAAAAGTTCTCAGAAAAATTTCTGATAGACGCTCTATCGATACTTTAAAAGTGTTTTTAAAAGGTGTTGTAGATTATGGAACTGCAACTGGAACTAAAATGAGTTTTCTAGAAATCGCAGGAAAAACCGGTACTGCTGAAAAATCCATTCGTGGGAAACAAGGTTATGCAGAAGAAAAATATACTTCCATCTTTGCAGGATTCTTTCCAGTTGATGAACCTCAGTATGTTATCGTAATAGCCTATGATGAAGCAGATTATGAATCCTACTCATATTATGCAACTTTATCTGCTGTACCAACTTTTAAAGATATCGTAATAAATATGATCAACCTGCCTAATAGCAACATAATTGCTAATGTTAAAGAAAAAAATAAGGAATACATTTCTGCACCAAATATTATTGGAATGACGAAAGAAAAAGCTATTAATGTTTTAAATAAAAAGAAAATCAACTTTGAACTTAAAGAATTAAAAGGAAATGGAATTGTAGTAAATCAGTTCCCAAAGCCCAACACTTCATTTGATAAAAATGAGTGTTTGATCGTTATTCTCGATAAAGAAGAACATTTAAAAGAAGAGAACGCATTTGATTATAAAATGCCGAACTTCATTGGATTAACCCTTCGAAAAGCTATTGCAAAGGCAAATAATAAGAACATAAAACTGGTTGTGAAAGGAAATGGAATTATTTATTCACAATCGATTCCATCTGAATCTAAAATTAAATTCGGGGAAATATGCAAAGTAACAGCAAAATGATTGATTATAAAGCTGTTGTCAAAACATTAAAAGATACTGGCTTGTTCGTTAAAACATTCAACGAAGACAAAAATGCATATTTCTCAAAGATCGAGACGGACTCCAGGCAAATCGACAGAAATGATATTTTTATTTGTATAAAAGGTTTTCAGACAGATGGACACATTTTTGCAGCAGAAGCAGAAGAAAAGGGAGCCAAACTTTTTATTATTCAAAGAAAATTGGAATCGAAAACCCCACAGATTCTGGTTAAAAATACCAGAAAATCCGCTGCAGTTCTAGCTAAATTGTGCTTTGATGATCCCAGTAAAAAGTTTAAATTGGTTGGAATAACCGGTACGAACGGGAA
>JAGLWO010000310.1 GCA_023133395.1 Candidatus Cloacimonadota bacterium
CTAACCTCTTAATTTAATTGGCTTTCTTTAGAAAAAGAAATAATTAAATGTTTCTTAGGGTTAAATTTAGCTACTAGCTTTTTTTGTCAAATTACTTTTAATTTAATAAATGACCGGTAAACAGTAAAAGTATCCACCCTTTTTTACAAGCCAGAGGCTTATTTATATTCACAACATATTCAATTAATTATAAATTGACAATAATTACACTAAAGAATCATCTAAAAAATCGTGAGGTAAGAAATGAAACTGATAAAAAATGCTCTGGTCTCAACTGGCAATGGAAATGATACGAAACTCGTTAGCATTCTTTTTAATGATAAGATCCTTGAAATTTCCGAAAACCCTGCTTTTCATAAGGGTGTGGATATAATTGATCTTCAAGGAAAGCTCTTAATCCCCGGTTGCATCGATGCTCACGTTCACTTTAACGACCCGGGATTTAATCACAGGGAAGACTTCTTAAGTGGGACAACTGCAGCAGCTTATGGGGGAATAACAACAATTATAGATATGCCCTGTACCTCCATCCCACCAGTTACAAATAAAGCTAATCTACATAAAAAACTTAAAGCGATCAAATCCAAAGCTCTCATCGATTTTGCTCTCTGGGGAGGAATTCGTCGGAATGATTTTCCTCTTGATAGAAAAATGATTTTAAAACTCTGGAATGAAGGTGTTATCGGTTTCAAACTTTACACAATCTCCGGAATGGAAACCTTCGAAGCATTATCCTACAATAATATTGAAACCGTTTTATCCGAACTTCCGGGACTTCTTTTAGGAATTCATGCTGAAGATGAAAATATAATTAATAATGCCTTAAAATCACTTTCTAAAGAAGAATTAAAATTACCTGAAAATTGCGTCAAAATCCGACCTGTGGAAGCAGAAGTTGAAGCAGTTAAAAACATACTAGAAGTAATAAAGAGAGATAACAAAATCCATTTCGTTCATATCAGCAGTAAAAGAGCTGCCGAAATGATTTTAACTAAAAAGAATTTTTCGGATGTGACTTTTGAAACCTGTCCGCATTTCCTGCAATTTACAAGTGAAGATATACCAAAATTGAAAGGAAGAATTAAAACCACTCCTATAGTTAAATTTGAAGAAGATAAAAAATTCCTGTGTTCCTGTTTGAAAGAGGGTAAAGTTGATTTTATTACTACAGACCATGCTGGTTGCGATTATAAAAAAGAGAAGGAGTTCGAAGACTTTTCAAAAGTTTATAATGGCATCCCCGGAATAGAACTGATGATACCCTTTTTATTCTCAGAATTTTATCTTAACGAAAATGTATCATTAGAAACAATGCTTAAACTTACTTCTGAAAACGCTTCAAAACGATTTGGACTCTATCCGGAAAAAGGAAGTCTAAAAATAGAAACTGACGCAGATTTCACAGTTATAGATATAAGAAAGCCATTTAAAGTCAACGAAAAGAAACTCCATTCATTAGGAAAATATTCTCCATTTCATGAAGAAACTTTTTATTGTTCAGTTGATAAAACAATAGTTCGCGGGGAGATTGTGTTTGATTCAATTTCTGGAATTATACAAAAACCCGGATATGGGAAATGGATAAAAAGAAAATAAATTCCGTAGGCGTTCATTTATTCACCGTTCATGGTTACCTTTCTTTTGTTAACCTTCACTAACCCAGAACCCTGAACCTTTAAACCCATGAACGGTTACTCCAAATTATAAATTACAAATAATTCATCAGCATTTTGACCAGCCACAGGAATTACACTTCAGACATCCTT
>JAGLWO010000311.1 GCA_023133395.1 Candidatus Cloacimonadota bacterium
AATATTAATCCATCATAAAAAGATGAACCACCACTTTCAGAAGATACTTTTCTATAAAACGAAATTGTTCCATCAGTAGTAACATCTGCAGTTAGAATCAGTTCGGAAGTCTGGGAATGAGAGATTGGTCCTGATCTTACACAGTAAGTTCCTTCATAAGGCAATTCTGTGACAACCGACCAATCTGCAGAACCTGCAAATTCCCAGGGGAAAGAATAAAAGTTGCCTGTTTCAAAATCTTCAAATACTAATCCTATCATTCTATTGAAAGTTTCATTTGCGCTATAGCTGCCTGCTGTGACATCATAATCAAAGGAAACATTTGTTCCGATTGGAGCATAAGATGCAACTGTAATATTGAATACTGCATTTTCTGTTGAACTTGCATTAATAACTCCATAATTATATGTATCACTTCCATTTATTGTAATATATTCGTTTGTACAAGATATCGTTCCGATAGCAGAAGGTGAATTGGAATGACCATCATTATTAGTTGGAATTATCAGATCAACGGTTTCACCCGGATCTAATCTACCATTATTATTCTCGAGTGAATCATCTATTATCATATTATCAATTGTGATTTCAGGAGCATTTACAGTTATCTGGAAAGAAGAATTCCAGGTGTCTCTGCTACTTGTTCCTGTAACTTCCAAGTCAAAATTAATAATATGCTGGTCTGGAATATTACTATCAATGGTAAATGCAAAAGCATCAGATTGCGTTGAAGTGCTTGACTGTATTATTGTTCCATAAGTTTGAGAGTTGTCTGTAATAGTAATGTAACTATCTGTAGTTGAGAGAGTAGCATTCACATTATAGGCATTTTGTGTACCAACATTTTCCAGTGTCATATCTAAAGTAACAGATTCTCCATAATCTGCTTCTCCATTATTATTACCGGATGGATCATTTATATTATGAGCATTATAAACAACATAAGGTTCATTTGAGATTACCTGTATAGTTCCAATATAAATATTGTAATTATGGACAGTTATGTAAATATCCATTGTTCCGACAGAAGTGGAATTATCAAAAACAATTGTAACATTCCCTGTGCCATCTGTTATTCCGTGTCCGATGTGATTTCCATCTTGTGATAAGCCTACAAGTGCTCCACTAACACCTGCATTAACAGCCAGTTGAGTATCCGAGATATTAATAGCACTGGTATAACTTGGGGAAAGCATACCCGGGGTATTTGTCCAGACATCAATAGAAGGATCACCAAGTAGATTAACACAGTAATATGACCAACGGAACCAGGGATCACTATTACATTGAGAAGCACCATCTTCTTTTGAATCATCATTCATTTCGCCCAATTTGTAGATATTTTCTCCAAACAGAGCGTCAAAAAATTGCCTGTCCAAATATTGAGAACCGGAATTTGTACCTCCCGGATTATACCAACCATACCTGGAATTGCCAATAAAAGCGACACAGCCATTAGAGATAGTAGTGAATTTCTCTCCAATACAATCTTCAGGATCATAACTACCATCAGACCATCTATTATCAAAAGATGCCGGATAACATCCCTGAGTGTAAATAATATAGAAATTGTGATTTGTACCATTTGAGGTTAGATTACTGTTTGTGACATAACTGCGATAAAAATTCATATTGAAATCAGGATTTGCATGACCGAGGTGATTTATAATATTTGTTCCATCATTCATCTTAGATTGCAAAGCAGTCCATGACCAGTAACCATCTCTATCATATTGTGTTTGTACAGTAAAATTACCAGAGAATCCTGTTGTTGTATATCCGTTATAAGTTCCACCATTCATAATTTCATCTTTATAGGTTCCACCCCAGGTTAAAGGGCCAGTATTCAGATTTTCTCCGACCATAATTGCATTTTCCAAATCACTTGCAACTGGACTTTGCTGGTACATTATCTGTTTATTTAATGCAGCAGAAAATTCCGTTCCGCTATCAGCAGAAATTCTACCAATATAAACCTCAGCATAGTAATCCGCTTCTGAAGTTTCGCCCCATTTAGTATCATTATTAACATTCCAGTCAGGACCAGTGCCAGTACCGACTCTATCAAGAGCAGCATAATAAAGATCAGCTGGAATATCATAATCTTCCGTTCCACCTGCATTTATCCAGAATCCACGATGCGGAACTATCTCAACATCTCCACCAAGAAGAACATATTCTGTCCCAAGATTTAGATATGCATATTTAATGAAATTCCTGATTTCATCTTGATTATCCACACCATTATATAATGGGTCTGAATAAATATCTTCAGTTGTTTTGATCAAGACATTGTATCCCTGTTTGTTCTTGAAATCTGCAAATGAAGCAAAGCTTGATGAATATGTACTGCTAGTAATAATCACATATTTGTTATCTCCAGCTCTTGTATTTGAATTTGCAGGATAGAATTCAATTTGTTCTGGATTATCAATAATATTTTTTACTCTTGATTTTGTTATTTCATTTGTTCTATAGAAATTAAGAAATGAATTTTCTGCTTCATCAGTTGGTTCTGTTTCAATAACTACTTTCATTTCTAAGAAATAAGAGACCTTTCCTGTTGCAGGTATATATGTTACAGGAAAGATATTAAGAATTGCTATAGAGTGTCCTTTTAAATATTGAGTTTGAACTTCTGTATGTAGTTTTTCCGGATACGACTTTTTAGAATTGTAAATTTCAGGGTCTGGTTGTGTGAATTCAATCTTATCTTGATAACTGGTTGGATATGGTTTTTGCCTGGGATAGATTTCGAATTCTCCTGAAATATCATTTATCCCTTTGTAAGTTATAGACACGCTGGCAGCTTGTTCTCCTGAAGGCAGAAGTAGTTTAACAGGTTTGGCCGGTAGTTCAGGTGATCCAGGTTCTGAAACACAAATAAGCTCATTCATCTCGATCTTATGATAACCATTATAACTGAATATTTCCGGTTTTTCAAAATAGTATGTTTGCGTAATTGTTTCAGCAGTCAATATCTGCATACAAAACATAATAAAAACCCAAATTGTGATTTTTTTCATTTTTTTATCTTCCTTTATTTTTTTTTCTCTAATATTAATCATTATTAACAGTCTCACTTTCTCCACGATATTAACGGTTCAATATATCCAATTTTACGCATAATTTTTACTAAAATTTAATGAAATTATTCCTGGTTTTTTGTCAAATGATTTCAGCTAACAGCTAAAAAAGAGGGTAGCTTAATTAAGCTACCCTCCAATTCCTCGAATAGAGATATCTATTTCTTTAATTCGTTGCCATTCATTAAGATAGAATCTTCAATTGAACGAATGAATTTGGATTTGTAAAGTGCAGGAGCAGCTTTCATAAAGTCACGAACTTGATATGTTGCTGTTGTAACCCTGTAGAATTTCAATTGATCCAAACCAATAGGATCTGTAAATGATCCACTGCCATCAGTTACGGTGCCAGCCAGAGTACTGAAACTTCCATAAGGATCTGAATCACTGTAAACATTATAATTTCTTCCAGCTTCTGGTGTCCAACTTACGATGGCATCGCTTCCGGAGATCGATACTGCAACATCAGCCGGTGGCAGAAGAACATTGGTATATAATGCAAAAGCCAGATCCACGTCATCAAAGTCCCATTCACTATTACCGTAATCGTAAGTTACATTTCCAAGATCACCTACCGGTGATGTGCTCCACAAAAACCATGGATCTATTGGTGAACTGACACTGGTTCCCCGGATTGAAACCCATCCGTCGGTAAGAGTAACTGAAGTGAGAAATTCTGCTCTGTATTTATAAACAGGTCCACTGGAGAAAGTAACGGTATCAACTAATGTACGACTCAATGGAATGGAAAAAGATGCAACTTCTGTCGCAGGGCTATATTCTGTAACGTGATCTTCATAGAATTTAATTTCAAATGTCATGGGATCTTCCACATCAGATTGATGCCAACCTCCATCATAATACCAGTTAATTCCCCAGAATTCAATTGCTGTAATTGGTTGTGGAATACTCCAGAAATTCTCAGCATGTAAATAATTTGGTGCAGCATCTGATGTAACCATACTCCAGCTGTAATCACCCTGATTACCCGTAGGTGGTTGATCAAAAACCGGTGATCCTGAAGCCCAGCTATTATGATTGTATCCCTCGCCGGTAATTGGAATAGAGTGATCTGCTCGTGAACTTGTTTCTGAGATAGTTATATCTGCACTATTTGTTCCTACAGCGTCCGGTCCATAAGTTACAAGGAAAGAAATTGATTCGCCACTGAAAAGCGTGTCCGGATAAGAATTGGTATCATAAAGTACTATTTGTGGGTTTCCGGCAATAGTTACACCATTTATTACAACTTGTCCTCCGCCTACATTTGCCAGAGTTACAATTTGGGTTTTATATCCATTAATTGCTGTTCTCTGGAAGTCGATTGACAATGGGCTTATCACAAGAGTAGGAGGAATGGCAGCAGCATATTCTACTACAGCGTCCATTGCCATTTCAAAAGGAGTAGTCCATAAATCAATATGATAATACCAGCTTCCTAAATATTCACATACAGAGTGTGTTCCCTCCCCTGCAGATCCTGCACTTCTTAATAAATTAACTTGATCTGTATTATAAACACCTACTATTTCGTAAATAATAAAGAAGTTTTCTCCGCTATCAAAGTGAATTGGACTTGTTAAAACAATTTCTTGTTCTGACCAACCGGTAGGTGGAATCGAACTGATAGGAATGTTTTCCGTATGTAGTAGATTATTGGGGTATTCTTTACCATTACTAGTATCAACAAGTGCATCATAAATTTTCAGATCACATGATGTTGGTGTACCAGCAGTTCCATAAAAATATGCTTTAATTTTGGTTAGATCACAAGCATCTGCCGGTGTGAAATATACACCAAATTTACTTATGTTGTTAACGTCAGGAACACCAAAATAATATGTAATATCCGGATAATAAGATAAAGTATCTACTACTCCACCACTTACCGGAAATATATCAAAAATTGCAGCTTGACCTGAGGTGAAATTAGCTGTACCAGGATTCAGACTGCTAAGATAGTAATATCCATTATAAGAACCTGACCAGCCCCAATTAAAGTGAAAATAACTATCATCTGATACATGATAGCCATCTAAATTAAACGAATGTCCGCCAGTTCCAGAACCACGATATTGAAGTGGGCGACCATCATCCAAATTATCCCTGATCATGTTTTCCCATACAGTATTTGTATAATTAGCTTTTTGGTCATAATAAGCACTGGTATCATAATCAAAATATGTTTCTAAAGCAGATACTACATCCGAAGTATATGCACCTGAACCTCCGGGTCCATATTGCATTTCTACAGAAACACCGCAATGATATAACAATTCCCTAATATCATTATCCGGGGTTGTGTTGTTCATAGGAAAATTGTATGTTGTAGCTCCGAAGTCAGCAGATAGCGTTCCATAAGGTGGACAGGAATAACTATGAGAACCAGTTCCTGTAGTTGGATGTCCCCAATAATTCATAATCTGTGCCATAGCTACAGCAACACAACCTGCATAAACATATCCTCCGGGACCACCTGTATCTGGAGGACAATATGTATTCCAACTATAATTCTGATTCCAAAGAGAACTAAGCAATGGTCCAAGACGGTTGAAATCTCTATTTATTTCGAAATTCTCTGTTCTCACATTTAACCTTTCCCATTCATCTTTTGCTTCTTTGGAAGCTGAAAGGTTATTCTCTTTAGCATACACTATCTGCTCCTTAAAACTGGCAAGCATAGCATCGAATTGAGGTGGATGATTTTCTAATGTATAATTATGTTCAAAAACATAACCCAATATTGGGATAGTAGCATCATCTGCTGAAACCATCACAAACCCGGTTTTGTCAAAATTGAAAATGAAGTAGATATTTTCTGTATTCTCTTTTTCAATAAAACTTTCGACAATTCTAAAGTCATTTGAAACCTTATCATTCCTTTCAGAATACCAATTCATAGCAACCTGTTCTGCTGTTGTTATTGTAACTGCAGCAGAATAGACCAT
>JAGLWO010000312.1 GCA_023133395.1 Candidatus Cloacimonadota bacterium
ATGTTTCACATGTCTTCTTATTATTCAGATGTTTCCCATGAACAATATATTCTAACAGAAGAGAACTATACAGTCTGGGAGAATATCATTACTGTTCCTAATACAATGGGATATTATGGCGATGATGACCTCTGGATAGAAAGGATCTGTGAATTTACAGTGGTGGTTGTTGAAATTGCCGATGACCAGTTAGATTACAACGATTATGATGCTATCATAATAATACACGCCGGCGCTGGTCAGGAATCTGATATCACAGGGAACAACGCAGATGATCTATGGACAACATTTCTAACCCGGCGTTCTCTGCAAGCTGGGCTTGATCCTGAAAATGATGATTTCCCGGGTATTGAAACCGATGACGGAGTTATCCTAAAAGAATTTGTGATCTGCCCTGAAACCGAATGGCATTCTGACCTTACAATGGAGGACCCGATTTACGGTTTACTTGGAATTATTACCCATCAATTCGGTCATCAGATCGGGCTTCCCACACTTTTTGACAATGACTCTTCAAATGGATATTCATCTGGTATTGGTTCTTTCGGGCTGATGGGAACAGGTGTATGGAATGCTAATGGCTTTGTGCCTCCACTGCCCTGTGCCTGGTCACGTTATTATCTTGGTTGGGAAGATGTTAACATTGTTGAAATCAATTCTTCGATAGATAATTTGCAACTTACGTTCCCCACAGCAAATGATGAAGAAACTCCGAAAATCTATAAAATAAATATCTCTGAAAAAGAGTATTTCTTCCTGGAAAACCGTCAACAAAATCCAGATGGCAGCACACTTGGCGGAGAGCCTTCTTTTACCTTTGAACTATTACCAGAAGGTCAGCAGGATATTTATCCACCCGGTCACCCGAATGAAGGACAACCAAAATTCAACTTTATGGAAAACACCTACCTCGGTTGTGAATGGGATTTTTACCTGCCTGGACTCGGTGGACCAGATATACCTGTTGTTGATGGCTCGGGAGTCCTGATATGGCATATTGATGAGAATATTATTGATGTCAATTTTGATCCCGATTTTGAGAGTAACTCCGTGAACGCAGATGCTTCCCATAAAGGAGTAGATTTAGAAGAAGCAGATGGAATTCAGCATCTCGACACAGCCTTCCAGCCATACAGTTGGGGTTCACCTTATGATTCCTATCGAGAAGGAAATAACACTTACTTTGGCAAGAATTCCCATGATGGCCTATTTTCCACTCCTACAGCAGAAAGCAACTATGGTGGTATTCCTCTTGAAATTTATAATATAAGTGAATCCGATTCTCTGATGGATTTTTCAGTTAATTATGAATGGTCGCTCAATGCAGATTACATTGGTGAAAATCCATTTCCTGCTGCAATAATCGACTTTGATAATGACGGAGAAAATGAAATTTTCTACCCGATGCCAAATGGTGAATTATATATGTGGAAAGATGATGTAGACTTCCCGGGTTTTCCCATCTCGCTTTCTATTGTTTCACAAATTAGCGATCTCTTTTCTTTTGATCCTGAAACAGGTAGTATTTTTATTCCTGCTGAATCAACAGTCGGACCATTTAATGTGGCAACACTGTTCCGTATTGATAATGACCTGTTTAGTTCTAATTATCTGGAAATTTGTTTAATTCAGGATGGAAGAGAATGGGCTGCTGCACCAGTCGTAAATCCTGACACCTTAAGTGAGAATAGAATTTTTCTCCCTTTAAATAACACCATGAATTCAAGTGGTGAAATTCAGATACTCGATAATAACTACAATTCAGGTGAAATAATTCCAGTTGCATCTCATATCAGTTCGAACCTGATGCTTAAAAACGATTACCTTTACTGGATAGATGAAAACTGGACTCTTTTAAAAACTGATTTACAATCTTTCGAAACCTTATCAACAAATTTATCTTTCGAAGGAGAAAAACCGGAGATAGCATCTGCGTTACTTGTAGATATCGACAACGATGAGATAGAGGAAGTAATTGTTTTAGCAACAAACTTCCAATTATATACTTACGAACTGAACGGAGAACTTCTAGACGGTTTCCCTGTGGAAATTCCGCTTAATGCGCTTTCCATTCCTTCTATCGCAGATACAGATGGAAATGGATATCTTGATATCCTCATCGGAGGAGAAAACACCTTTGTTGTTATCGATAAAAATGGAGTCCTTTTCAAACCGAAAAATGAAATCTCTGACCCTGATTCAACCATGACAGCAGCAGGAGTGATAGCCATGGACATCGACGGAGATGACGAACTTGAGGTTCTAGGAAATATGTCTCGAAACCGGCTTTGTGTTTGGGAAGATGTAAGTAATAATAATTTCGAGCTGAATCGGAATTACACTATTTCGTTTGGAGATAGAAGTTTAAATTATCCAGTTGTATCCACTTATTCGTACGAAGGTTTGTCTGTTTATATCCCCGGTAATAATGGAACAATTTACCGTTCTGGCTTACCCTTCGCTGAATTAAATGTCTGGAAATGTGAATATGCAAATTTACAACGAACAGCTTCTTTCCTTGGTGAAACCGGCTGGAGTCCTGCTTCTACAAAAAAAGTATTCAAAAAGGACAAAACCTATTTTTATCCAAATCCATTGAGTAGAACATTCAATAAAGGAATAAATTATCACCAAACGATTCCTGAAAATACCATAATCTTAAGAATAGAAACCTATTATGATGTTGACGTAAATATAAAAATATTTGACATAGTAGCAAACCTTTTATATGAGAACGACGTTTTCTGTGAAGCTGACTTTGTTAATAGAGTGTATATAGATGCAAAAAAAATGTCGTCAGGAGTTTACTTTACTGTTCTTAAAGCAAAAGGAAAGGTGCGGAAACTCAAATTTGCAATAGAAAAATAGTTTTTCAGATTTTCAAATTTTGTTGAATTGGAGGAAGAATGAAAAAAGTGCTGATTGTATTAATAATAAATCTCAGTGTGATACTCTTTTCTGAAACAAGTGGGGAATATGGTTTCCAAATGCTGAAAATAAGTTCCGGTGCAAATGTCGCTGCTCAGGGTGGAGCAGGAGCTTTTTCTTCTAATGATGCTTTTGGATTCCTGCAAAATCCGACTGCCGGTTTACTCAGCAGGAATAACGTTTTATCCCTAACTCAGAATTACTGGATTTTTGATACAACTATAAACAGCGGAGCATATTTAAATTCAAAGGGAAAGACTTCCTTCGGCTTTGCGTACCGTTACCTTGATTATGGAAAAATAGATCAACGTCTCGACTCCGGCGAGTTAATCGGTGAATTTCACCCTATGGACCTTGTGCTATCTATCAACTTTGGATACAGAGTCACTCCAGATCATTACGTAGGTCTGAACATAAATGCTCTTTATGAAAAGATAGATACTTCATCAAGTTATGGTTTCACATTCGATCTTGGCTATACTTATCTTACTCCTTTTAAGGATTTGAAGTTTTCAGCAGCTTTAAAACATTTTGGTAAAACTTCCGAAATGGATCAAGACGTTATAGATATCCCTTTTACTGGCGAAATTGCTTTAATAAAAGATATGAATTTTTTTACTGTCGATTTTTCAACTGAACTCAAAGCAATCAAACACATCGATGATGATGAACTCAAAGGTGTCTGTGGAATTCGGGCTGATATAAATAAGACATTTAACTTGAAATTCGGATATAAATTCAATTACGATGCTGAAGATATTTCTGCCGGTTTTGGAGTAAATCTGAACAGGATTTCATTTGATTATGCTTTTGTTCCTTTTAACTATGAAATTGATGATGTTCATATAATGGGAATCACTTACAAATTTTAACGGGAAATACAAATGAAAATCTGGAAAGGAATATTCACTTTATTAGCATTACCATTTTTATTGAATGGATTGGAGTATGTTCCTAACCAGATAATTTT